>CBKWHA010000178.1:0-11566 GCA_966674115.1 uncultured Chitinophagaceae bacterium | reverse complement strand
GGCACAGAAGATTATTTCAACACGGCCTGGTGTCCGAAAGAAGTGTTCATGACCCCGTTTTTCGGTTATCCCAGGATCCATTTGCCTGACAATACAGGTAAGCGGTGGGAAATTGGTTGGGCCGGGAGAACCCATGTGTACCGGTTTCATATCACTGATCCTGTTTACTTCGACAAGTCGCTACGGTTTAGCATTGAACATGGGCATAATAATGTGCTGATCCTGGAGTTGAGGAGTGTGGCTTACTGGTATCAGTCGGAGGCAGCAAGGGTACCGGCGATTAAGACGAAGGAGGAGCGGAAGCCGATGCCGGTGATCGGGCCTGTGGATATGCACCGGTGGCGAGATGCGTGGCGGAAGGCAAAGGGGGACAGGGTGAAGGTGTGGGGGAATGAGCAGTGATCAGGTAGGAATGATGGTAAGTTGGACTTGAACAATTGGGTTACATAATAGAAGGTATACTGCGGGTGTTAGTAAAATATCAAGTACTAAGAAAGGGTCCCAAAGTATTGCTATGTCAGAAAATAGGTATTTAAGAAGGATAATTGTGTCATAGATCAACAGTTTTAGGAAAGCTCCTTTCAATATGAATAATTCGTTTTTTTCGAATTGCGTTTTTCTTGTTGCCACAACATGTATGTGCGAGCAAAAGCAATTGACAACCCTGAAGCAAGGGCATTTTTACTGGTTTGGATTCCTTCAGAAGATGCGTAAATTAGCCGTTGGCGGTCAGCTAAAAAAAACGAACTAAAATTGAAATGAACGAAAACGACAGAATAAACCAAGTAATTATAGACTTTGTAAAAGGTGGAGACAATAGTGATGTTGAACTTTTGGACAAAGTACTTCACAAAGATTTCAGAGTTGCGAATTACGGGTTTATCGGAACATCTGGAGTGACAGTAATTGATAAGAATGAATATCTGAACAATATTAAAAGCGGAATTTTTGGCTTACCCCGAAAAATGGAAATCGAAAATCTTAACCAAAGTGAAATTATCGATTCGATAAAATTGCGAATGGAAAGTTCGGAAAATGATTTATTTCATACAATTCTCGTTTTGGACACAGATAATGAGTGGAAAATCATTAATAATCTTGCCGTTGTAAAGGCTAAAAATTAATAACAAATGACAAAAATCGTTTCAAGTCCAAATTGTGGAAACTCTCCAAAGATGGCGTTTCTAAAAGAATTTAATATTGCCTTTGCCAAAGGGAATGTAGATTTCCTTATCGAGAGCGTAACTGACGAAATTGTTTGGAATATTGTAGGCGACAAAATAATTACGGGAAAGGAGAATTTTGCAGATGAATTGGAAACAATGAAAACGGAAAAGGCAACCGAATTAATACTTGACCAAATCTTATCACACGGAAAAGAAGGAGCTGTAAATGGAACAATTAAAATGGGGAACGGAAAAAAATATGCCTTTTCGGATTTTTATCAATTCAATGGAGCGAGGGGTTCAAAAATTAAATCGATGACATCTTACGTAATTGAAATTTAATAACGAAGGAAAAAGCCGAACCGCCAACATCGTGTATGCCCAATAGCCGGGAAAGTGCCAGCCCGAAAGTTTTGGGATTTTAGCTAACTTTGTACTTAACCAAAAAGTAACCGCATAAAAACCGTCACTGAGCATACACGAGAACCGTTAGACGCATGAAAACTCTCAAGATATTGCATTTTGTTACGACGATATTGATCATTGTTCCTTTGATGGGGGTAACTCAAGTCAAAGAAGATTTTTCCGATAGTCGCTTTGAAATGGATGAAACTGGCTTTCATGACAAAATGAAAGTTGATACAACATTCTTTACAGATGGTAAAATTGCGGTCATTGGCCATTACGCCATTGATAAGAGTGGCCGAATGAGTGGAAAAAAAGTGGGTTTATAGGTACATTACTATCATAATGGGCAAATCAGGACCCAAGGTAACTACGAGATGTACTCCGCACTTTACAGCAAGGGGAAAAGTAACATACGACATGAAACATCGTACAAGGTAGGGCTTTGGGAATATTACTATAAAAATGGGCAACTTCAAGCGAAGGGTCAGTATCAAATAAATCAGTTACCTTTTTCAACAGGTGTGGAAAACCAATTCAAAAAAGTAACCGCTGTAACTGATAAATGGATGTTTTTCAATGAAGACAGTACCATTTCTTTGAATAAACAAAAGATTATTGCGGTGATAGAACATAGTTTATCTTATGATTGGGCCAAGCTGAAATAACACAGACTTCCTGTGCTGCTAGCAAGCCCTTCTAGGTTGTGCGTCGTGTAAGCAGTCATCCTAATCAATTTGGACACTACAAAAAAATATCAATGAACAAAAAGCTATTGAGCTTATTTATACTTACTATAATTACCCAGATATTATTTGCTCAAATGCAAATCTACAGACCTGACGGGCAAGTGATTACAAGCTCTCAAATTGATAGCATTACCCAAAAATTAGTAGTTAATGCAGGTGTGACAGGTTTGTGCGTTGGCATTATAAATGACAATAGGGTTAATTATGTAAAAAGTTATGGTTATAAAAATAAATCAATAAACCAACACAACGACACAGCTACTTGCTTTTATGCTGCATCTTTGGCCAAACCGGTATTTGCATTTCTGGTTATGCAGTTAGTGGATAAAGGGATAATTAGTCTTGACACGCCTCTATATAAATATTTGCCAAAGCCATTACCTGAATATGAAAATTATAAAGACCTTTCAGGAGATGAACGATGGAAATTAATTACTGCGAGGCATTGTCTTAGTCACACCACTGGCTTTCCTAATTGGCGACAACTCAATCCAAAAGGCACTAAAAAACTCGAAATATTCTTCACTCCTGGCTCCCGCTATGCTTATTCAGGTGAAGGGTTATACTTATTGCAATTTGTTATTGAAACAATAACAAATCAAAAACTGGAAGCCCTTTCGGAAAAAGAAATATTCAAGCCTTTCGGAATGACAAGAACCAGTTTTGTCTGGCAAGATGCTTTTGATACAGATTATGCAGTAGGGCATAATTATGATGAGGGCACTTTACCTATATCAAAAAGAACCGAAGCTAATGCGGCAGGATCTATGGAAACGACCATAGCAGATTATACACGGTTCATAGCATCGTTCATGCAAGGTAAAAGCCTAAGCAATTTATCAAAACAAGCAATGCTATCACCACAAATCAGCATTTTTGCAAAGCATCAGTTTCCATCGCTGAATAATGACACAACAAGTGAGAACAAAAGCATACAACTATGTTATGGGCTTGGGTGGGGTTTATTTAAAAGTGATTATGGGTGGGCGTTTTTCAAAGAAGGACATAGCGATGATGGCTGGCAACACTATTCAGTCGGTTTTCCTGATAAGGAATACGCCATTATTATCATGACCAATAGCTTAAACGGAGAAAGCATTTTCAAGGAGTATATAGAAAAAATGACCGGCGCAACCATACCCTGGGAGTGGGAAGGTTATACGCCATATCAACCAACTGTCAAAGTACCTGAGGAAATATTGGCACAATACACAGGCGATTATGAGGGTAAAACCAAGGCAACCATATCACTGGAAAATGGGCAATTAAAAGTTGAATCAAAAGTAGAAGGACTGCCCAAAACCAATCTTTATGCAAAAACTGAGACTCATTTTTTTATGAAGTCGATACCAGTCAGCATTGAGTTCATAAAAAATGCTGACAGCAAAATTGAAAAGTTAATTGTAAATGATGACGGAGAATATTATGAACTAAAGCCTGTAAGTGATGTTATTTCAACACCAAAAGCTGAAGTTAAACCTTCGAAAGAAATATTGTTATCTTATGTTGGAAAGTATGTACTAATAATCAATCCCAAAAAGGTGCTCACAATCGAATTAAAAGACGATTATTTAATTGCAAAACTTCCTGGTCAGGACCCGTTAAAATTGATTTTTTTTACCGACACAAAAATTAAGTTTAGAAGTATACTCGACATTCAGGGAGAATTTATTAAAGAAAACGGAAAGCCTACAAAACTCATTGTAGACCAAAACGGGAAATACGAGTGGCAAAAGAAACTATGAAAGACACGATCGCACAACATGCAACTTTGCCAAAACAGGGCTTCAGTGCTGTCTTTAAACTATAAATCACGATTCATCAAAAACGCATAAGTTAAGGAACAGTAACCAAGACTTCCCCGCCTTAGCAAAGCTGAGAATCCGTTAGCCATCAGGCATAGGTGTCACTCATAATGTACAACAAATTAGATAAAACCAATGCATAGTTTTAAAGCCGATATTGACATAATAGGTATCAATCCGTTTGTTTTTGTACCTGACAAAATATTGAAAAACATTTTTAAGCATGCGGGAACAAACAAAGGTCCTATTCCTATTCGGGGAACAATAAATGGCAAAGTTTACAAACAGACATTAGTGAAGTATGGTGGCAACTGGCGGCTATATATTAATACAACCATGCTTAAAAATTCACCCAAAAGAATTGGTGAAACTGTTCTTATTACAATCGAATTTGACCCGGTGGAACGAAGGATCGAACCGCATCCAAAACTGATAAAAGCACTTAATGAAGTTCCAAAAGCCAAAAAAATATTCGATAACCTTCCTGAGTCGAGACAAAAAGAAATTGTAAGATATATTTCATTCTTGAAAACAGAGGAAAGTATTAACAAGAATGTGAATCGGGCTATTGATTTTTTATTGGGTAAAGGCAGATTTATCGGACGTGAGCGACCATAATCATTGAACGGCGTTGTTAGTTGCTTGTATTAATTTATCCTGTAATTAAAGCGAACACTACTGTATCAGAAACGTGCACTTCACTCGCTTAGGATATTTACAACTAATTGATACTGATTAAAATAGTAAACTGGCATTACAATAGTGCTCTCGGAACCTAATCAAGCTTATTTATGTTCAACAATTATTTCAAAACCGCATGGCGCCATCTGATGAAGAATAAAGTTTTTTCTTGCATCAATATTCTGGGATTAACCATTGGCATAACCATATGCATGATGATCTTTCTTTTCATCATGAATGAATTTAGTGTCGACAGGTTCCATAAGAATAGCGATCGCATTTATCAGGTAATACGCGGCTTTGAGATTGAAGGAAAGCAGGGCGGTGTATCTTATCTGTCCGGAATGCACGCACCTGCTCTGCTCAATGATTTTAAAGGTGAAATAATAAAAGCAGTTCGTGTAAGCCCAAGAGGTAATTTGGTAACGGTTGGTGACAGGTCTTTCCAGGAAAAGAAAGTATATGATGTAGACCCTGATTTTTTCAGCATGTTTTCTTTTCCGCTCATTAAAGGCAATGCTGCAACAGTTTTAAAAGATCCCTACAGCGTTGTATTAACAGAAACAACATCAAAAAAATATTTTGGAAGTATTGATAACGCCATGGGCAAAGTAATTGAACTCGATAAAAGCCTGCAATTAAAGGTTACAGGTATTGCCAAAGATGTTCCTTCCAATTCACATTTGTATTTTGACCTGGTAGTACCGCTATTCAATATTAAAGATGCGGTTTCATGACAACATGGATCAACAATGGTGTATATACTTATGTGTTGCTTGCTCCGCATGTATCGCCACGACAGGTTGAGCGCCGCTTGCCTCAGTTTGTGGAAAAATACTTAGGCAGCGATCTGAAGAAGTATGGCTTTCATTGGACGCTTTCACTCACACCGCTAAAGGATGTTTATTTTGAAAATGTTGGCTTTGATGATGCGAAGCACGGCGATAAAGCGGTTGTTTATATTTTTCTTTCCATCGCTGTACTAATACTTCTAATTGCCTGCATCAACTTTATGAACCTCTCCACCATTCGTGCAGTGGATCGCTCAAAAGAAGTGGGCTTACGCAAAGTGCTCGGTGCGTTGCGTAATAGTCTTGTCTGGCAATTTATTGGTGAAAGTGTTTTGCTGACGACTATCTCCTGTATCATTTCAGTTGGGTTATTGTTATTAGCAATGCCTTGGTTGAATCAATTGCTGGGCTACTCTTTAAATGTTTCATGGAATTCATTACCCATCTATTTATTTCTGATCGGGGTAATTATTGTTGTTGGATTTTTAGCGGGCAGTTATCCGGCATTTTTCCTATCCGCCTTCTCACCAATTCAAGCATTAAAGGGCAAATTAAAATTAGGCAAGGGCGGCTCAGCTTTCAGGCAAGCGTTAGTAGTTGTACAGTTCAGCATTTCTGTGTTCCTGCTTGTGGGCACCATCATCATTACCAAACAGATGAGTTATGTAAAAAACAAGCAGCTTGGCTACAACAAAGAACAAACGTTGATGGTGCGCATTGATAACAATGATATTTATCAAAACATGAATGTTTTTAAAACTGATTTGCAGGATCAAAGTGTTGTTCAAAGTGTTTCGTTAATGTCAGGTGAGCCGGGCGGCTTTTTTGACGGGCATGTGTTTGATGTGCAGGATCACGCAGAGAAATGGAATGCACGTACAGAGTTTGCAGATTTTGAGTTTGTAAAAACCTTGGGTTTAAAAATCATAGCAGGGAGAGATTTCTCCTCATCTTTTCCAACAGATACAACGGATGCGGTTTTAATTAATAAAACGGCCGCAGCAAAACTTGGATGGACACCGCAACAAGCCATTGGCAAATGGATACAAAACACGGTTCGGGATAATGCAAAGCGTCGCATTATTGGCGTGATAGATGACTTCAATTTTAAGTCTTTAAAGCAAAGCATGGAACCACTGGTGATTTCACCCGGCATGGATAGAAGAGTTGCGTTGATAAAATTGAAAGGTGGCAATATACAAGCCGGTATTGATGCAGTTAACAAAGCCTATAAGAAAGTAGCATCAGCGTACCCCTTTGAATATAGTTTTTTAGACGAGCAGTTTGATGAACTGTATAAAAAAGATATTCGGCAGCAAACGATCTTATCGGTGTTTGCCATGCTCGCAATATTTGTTGCCTGTCTGGGATTGTTTGGCCTTGCTTCATTTACCGCAACAAAACGTTTCAAAGAAATTGGTGTAAGGAAGGTGTTGGGTTCATCTGTACAGGGTATTGTTATTCTGTTATCGAAAGATTTATTGAAGCCTGTATTAATAGCAGCCTGTATTGCATTACCTGTTGGTTATTGGGCCATGAATAAATGGCTACAAAACTTCGCCTATAAAACAAGTTTAAGCTGGTGGATTTTTTGTTTGGCTGCGCTGATAACTTTTGGTATTGCATTGATAACTGTAAGCATAAAAGCAATCAAAGCAGCGATTGCAAACCCGGTGAAGAGTTTGCGAACGGAATAGTATAATTGCTTCTTACTTGATATAGATAAATTGCCACCAACAAAGGTATTGCTGCAAGCGAGGCTGGACAATGAAACATCTAACATTGCATTGGCATAGATAGTGGAGGATGGATAAATAAAAAGTTGAACTACACAAATTGTTACATCATGAAACCCTTTATTGTCATTCTATTGCTGTTTTTTGGCATCACAAGTAAGAGCCAAATGTCGGGTGAAATCTCTATTGGTAAAGTTGAAAAAATTTATTCCACAGCATTAAAAGAAGACCGGACAATTTGGATTTACAATCCTGAGAAAAGCGGCACCAACGACCGTTATCCTGTCTTATACCTACTAGATGCAGAAGAACATTTCTATTCTACCGTGGGCATGATCAAACAGATGAATGGACGGTGGCCTAACATGATTGTAGTGGGAATTGTAAACACCAACCGAAGTAGAGATTTAACACCAACTTCTAATAGCAGTGCCAACTCCGGCGGCGGCAAAAACTTTTTGCGTTTTGTTGAAAAGGAATTGATTCCTCGCATAGATTCGCTGTACCCAACCGCACCTTATCGCCTTTTCAGCGGGCATTCATTAGGAGGCTTAACAGTCATACATACCCTTTTGAACAATCCCACCATTTTTAATGCCTATATTGCCCTTGACCCCAGTTTATGGTGGGATAATCAAAATCTTCTGCAAAAGGCGCAGAATGAATTTTCTGCCAAGAAATTTGAGAAAATAAGTCTCTTTATAGGCAGGGCTAACAATATGCCACCGGGCATGGACACAATTAAAGCCCTAATCGACACTACACCATACACCATTTTGTATCGTGCTGTTAGGCAATTTGTAAATATTTTAAGCGCGTCTGGAAACACGGGACTACGTTGGGCGGCGAAGCTTTATCCTGAAGAAAGTCACGGTACAGTTCAATTAAACGGACAATATGATGCATTAAAATTCCTTTTTAGTTATTACCAATTTAGAACAAGTGTTTTTGAATTGAATCCAAATATGAATATTGATTCCGCGCTGGTGGCGCATTTCAAGAATATTTCACAACATTTAGGCTATACGGTTTTTCCTTCAAAAGGCTTAGTCAATAATTTAGGATATACCTGCATGGGGCTAAAAAAGTGGGACAAGGCAAAGGCCTTTTTTCAATTGAATATTGAGAACTATCCGCAGGATGCTAATGGTTATGACAGTATTGGTGATTTTTATGCAGCAGTAGGTAATATTAATGAAGCTATCAAAAACTACTCAAAGGCATTGAAGCTGGGAAATGATACGGACACGAGACGGAAACTGGAAGATTTAACGACAAAGAACAAATAAGCCAAGACAAACTTGTAACAGCAGGAAGTAAGCTGTCGTTGTGCTTCACGCCATTTAACTGTTTTTAATAATTTTAGAAATGTATAAACTCTTGTTTTCTTTCTTCATCTCTTTACCAACAGCAAGTTTGTGTTATGGACAAACTACTCAAGTTGAAAAGCAACTGGATGAACTTCTTTCCAAGCAATTCAAAATCACAGAACCTGGTTGCGAAGTGCTGGTGGCAAAGCAGGGACAAATCATTTATAAAAAAGCTTTCGGTAGTGCTAACATTGAATTAAATGTTCCCATGACTGCTGATATGGTTTTTAGAGTTGCTTCCATTACTAAACAATTTACAGCAGTTGCCATTTTACAGTTAGTTGAACAAGGAATGATTTCTTTAAAGGATAGCTTGCAAAAATTTGTTCCTGATTACCCTTTCAAAGGGCATACAATAACGATAGAAAATTTATTGACTCATACTTCAGGCGTCAAAGATTACATGCAGATTGACTATCAGAATCCGTATATGGAGCGATGGGACTTTACTCCTAAACAGCTTATCGATAGTTTTAAAAATTATCCTATGGAATTTGAACCCGGCACTAATTATTCTTACAGCAATTCAGGATATGTTACTAAATTAATAATCAGTCAGAACGGACAATTTGAATGGAAGAAGACCAAATGAGTCAAGGTACGAATGTGCAATATCCGCTTGCACAATGTAAATCTGGTTGTTTTCGGCATGGCTACTTCACCCGGAAGTGGGGTTTTCAAAACTTTATTAATAAAAGGTTGTTTTATTGCCTGTAACTTTTTTATGCATTCGATCGTCATAGCAAATTGATCATTTGTTCAGGATATTCCTTTAAAACCATTAAACTCTGCAATACGATGCCAACGACATTCATCAAAACCATTTGTTTTCTTTCTGTTTGCTTCCTTTGTCCTCAATTCTTATTTGCCCATAATGGCAGTGTAGCTTATGCCCAACCGTTAGGAAAAATCACTGTGGATGGCGATTTTTCCGATTGGCCTCGGGATGGCTTCAAATACCAGATCGGGGCACATTTGTCGGATACAAAGCCTAAAGATGAAATGGATTTTTCAGGTTTTTTTCAGCTTGGCTACAGGCTTGACAACCGCTCCCTGTATGTTGCTTTTACCGTAACTGATGATGATTTTATAGAAGATACCAGTGAAAACGTCCGCTGGAATACACAGGATGGGCTGGAGCTGAGCATTGATGCCAGGCACTTGCTTTCCGGTTCGGGTGTTGCTTCTTTTATGTACAGCAAGAAACTGCGCAACACCAATCATGCCTTTTATGATCCCTTTGCCAAAAGTGCCACCTGGGATATTATGGAAGTTGCTATGATTAAAAAGGGTAATACACGATTCTATGAGTGGCGTATTATGCTAGGGGAGGAGATGGCCGTTGGAAAATCCGTAGGCTTCGATTTCCATGTTTTTGACAAGGATGGCGATGGTAGTTTTTCCTATTCGGCCTGGGGCAAGGGGGGCTATAAATACATGAATCCCAACAGCCTGGGAGATGTGCTATTGTTGCCCGCCAAGGCAAAACTGGCAACAGTTTCGGGCCATGTGGGTTGGGATCAACAAATGAAAGAACCACTGCCCGGCCAGGTTCGTTTCAGGGCCATTCAAAATCCCAAACTTTGGTTGGAAGCTGAATTGGATAGTTTAGGAAATTATTCGGTTTTCATTCCGGCAGGTAAATATGAGATCATGTTACCAGATCCCTATGTTATTAATGGCATGAAGGTGTATGCTGCCGGCCAAGCAAAGCCTATTACCGTAAAAGCAAAAGGAGGGCAAAAAAAGGCTGTGCCTCAGCTTATTATTCCAGGTGCACTTGCCCCCGACTTAATTCCGGAGAAAGGCATCCTTAACGATTTTACGCCAGCGAGCGCTAACGAAGTGGACCGTTTTATAGAAACGTATCAAAACTACTATGGTATTCCTGGTGTTTCGTTGGCGCTGATCAAAGACGGCCAATTAGTTTACCACAAAACTTATGGTGTTCGCAATACCATGACTGGTGATAAAGTGGATAGTAATACGCTTTTTGAAGCAGCTTCCATTACAAAGCCGGTATTTGCGTTTGCCGTTCAAAGGCTGGCAGAACGTGGCATCATTGATCTGGACAAACCCCTCTGGCTCTATCTTCCTTATCCTGACATTGAACACGACGAACGATATAAACTGATAACAGCGAGACATGTGTTAACTCATCGCACCGGCTTTCCTAACTGGCGATGGATGAACGCAGATGGAAAACTGAATCTGAAGTTCACTCCCGGCACAGACTATGGCTATTCCGGCGAAGGTTTTGAATACCTGAAAAAGGTGGTAGAAAAAATTACCGGTAAAAAAGTAGAGCAGGTATTGCAGGAAGAAGTGATTGAGCCAATGGGTCTTTATCATACATTTTTTTCCAAGAACGATTCTTTGCAACGTATGGTAGCTTATGGTCATTATGATCGCCTGCCCAGCAACAATGATTTGCCGGAGTCGCCGGGAATGGCTTACTCTATGCATACAGAAGCCAGCATATTTGCACGATTTATGCTTTATCTGCTCGAACAAAAAGGATTGAAACCGGAGACCTATGACAAGATATTCCAAAAGCATTCTGACTATAACTATGATCCCGGTGAAGAAAAGCCAAAAGTTCCTACCTACATGGTTATGAGCCTTGAGATCCGAGAAACACCTTTTTGGAAATCGTTTGGTCATGGAGGTAATAATGGTGATTTCACATGCCTGTTTGAAGTGTATAAAGACAAAAAAATAGGCTATGCGATTTTCACCAACTCAAATACATCCAGGCCTTTGCTGGAAAACCTTCGGAAGTTTTTAGTGGAGGGAAAAGATATACCTTAATGTTTTTGGCGGGTGTTTATTAATCTTCCGCTTTTCGAGCCTGAAGATGAAA
>CBKWHA010000177.1:0-11733 GCA_966674115.1 uncultured Chitinophagaceae bacterium | reverse complement strand
TATTAATTTATTGCAATTACTTTTATTGGTAGTTCACCGTTGGGTTACAAAGCAAAGTACCGTTGCTCCACTTCTTTCTTCTTTGTCTTATTTCCACTAAGCCTGAAAGCATCAATGGCAGATCTATAATGATCCAATTTGATCCAATTTCTGCTTTCATCAGCTTCACTTTCAGCCATTCGCAAATATGCTTTCCCCTTCTCATCATACCATTCCCGGACATCGCTTTTCAGCTTCTGTGCAACTTTTAACGCAGTTGGAATATGATAATTGACCAGCAAAAAATCATCTGTCTTTGCTTTTAAATGTTGAATGTGCTCTTCATATAAGGCAAGAGTTCCGATAAAATCATTTGACTTAAAAATATTGGGATGTTTTAGCATGTCATCAATGATCCCATGCTTAGCCCAAAAGTTCACTGTCGGCGAAGCAAAAAGTAATTCATTCGACAATTTCTTAACTTGTTCAACAAAAATCTTGCACTCACTCACCAATCCTATTAGGTTTTCAAAAAGTTGAGCAATAAAAAATGACCACTCGTGTTCTGGCGTTCTATTTAGACTTACGCAATCTTTAACCGCTTCTATATAGGCCTTAGCAGCCTGTTCTGCGAAGTTTCGGTTCTTTTTTGTAATACTTGCCCACAACAAGTGGTTGTATCGAGCTTTTAAAATAGACGACGCAGAGGTATTAGCTCTTAACTTGATGTACTCAAACGCCTCCATTTGGTGAGCGTCCAACGTTGGGTACTCTGCTACTTCACCGATTTCTTTTCCATTACTAGTGGAAAAGGAAAACACTCTTTTGCCATGAAACGAGTGGAGGAAAGCCTCAACCTCCCACTGCAGCTTCTGTATTTCTTTATCAGTGGTGGTCCTGCTTTTGAAATTCAGCAATAGATCTGTAATGTCGTGCTCCTTGGCTAAACGTAATGCATGATGCTCCAGAACAGTGTAGAACTCTTCTAGAGTACTAACATGACTTAAATCAATTGCTTTTACCTCCATACTATTTTGATATTCTGTTTATTATAACCGATTTGCCAAATTTCTACTTGATAACCAATACCTGTGCAACGGTATAGTACCAGCGCTCCTTCTTCTCAATCTTATTGGCAAAATGCTACATCCAATTCGGCATGGTTATGTCGCACAATCTATATTTTGGTGGGTCATTGTTTAAAAAGATGTTCAATCTCACCCTTAGAGGGCGTGATTATAATCCTCAATAATATTATATTCTACTTTTTTACAGTGAAACACATAGCTTCTTCAACCGATATTTTCCTTTCAACCTGGCTGCTCAGCCAGGACAAGTTATTTCATTTTAAGCTTCGGAGTTGCGAAAGTAAAAAGTATTACACCTTTAGAAATTAAAGAATAGGTCAAGGCTTTTATTATTGGACTTTTACTCCACTTTCATTTAATTAATTTTTTTCAATTGGAGTAAGTGAAAAATCGTTTTTAAGCTCTGTTATCCAGCTATCCATGTCACCAGGTGCATTGGATGCACTAACATAGAAGCTGGAGAAGCGTTTGTGGACTCCAGTGAGATATTGCATTTCGAAGCTTTAAGCTGGCAAGAAGTTCAATCTTTCTACCTATATTTTGCTCCAAAATTTATTTAAGCGTAGTATTGGATTTGCAGTTTGTTTTCATTATTATTGATTCATCAAAGCTCTCCCCTTCGTATGAAACCATTTTGGCTACTTATCTTGCTAGCCACTACCACACTCTGCCTCTCTGCCCAAAAACAGGGCAACATCTGGTATTTCGGATACAGCGCCGGGCTGGATTTTACAAATGGAGATCCTATTGTGTTAACAGACGGTCAGATGCGTACCAATGAAGGAGTTGCTTCCATCTGCGATCAAAACGGGCGATTGCTTTTCTATACCGATGGCATTACCATTTGGAACAGCAAGCATGCCATCATGCAGAACGGAGAAGGGCTTTTTGGGCATTTCAGCAGCAGCCAGTCGGCCATTATTGTGCCTGTAATTGATGATCCACAGCGCTATTATGTCTTTACCATAGATTTCGAAGCAGGGGAACAGGGCCTGTGTTATTCCATTGTCAATATGAGCCTTGATGGTGGACTTGGAGCCGTGGAGACAAAAAATGTGCAGCTGCTCGCACCAACCTGCGAGAAACTCACCGCAGTAAAACACTGCAACGGAAAAGACATCTGGGTCATCACCCATGCCTGGAATTCCAAGGCCTTTTATGCTTATCTGGTAACAGCCGCAGGTGTCCAGCCGCCGGTGATCAGTCAAACAGGCCGTCTTATCACTGGCTACAAGGAAAGCACCATTGGTTATATGAAAGCTGCGCCCAATGGTGCCAAGCTCGCCCTGGCCCATAACCTTATTGGAGTAGACCTGTTTGACTTTGAT
Source organism: uncultured Chitinophagaceae bacterium (assembly GCA_966674115.1). GTDB lineage: Bacteria > Bacteroidota > Bacteroidia > Chitinophagales > Chitinophagaceae > Flavisolibacter. The sequence goes on along the minus strand of CBKWHA010000177.1, from coordinate 9,338 downwards.
AATGTCACAGGCTTGGTGTCCAACCCCATAGAACTCAATTACAGTAAACAACCTTATGGGGTTGAGTTTTCGCCCAACTCCTCGCTTTTGTACGTCTCCTCGGCTGATTTTGTGTCCTGGAGGCAGTACATCAATACCGTGTCTCAATACAACGTGAACCTGCCTACCGCTGAGCAGATCGTGCAATCCCGGCAAAACATCCATACCATCAGCCATCTGGACTATCACTGCTATGGTGCCTTGCAGTTAGCTCCCAATGGAAAAATCTACATGGCCAAAAGGAGCCAATTGCAACTCTCCGCAATCAACCATCCGGACCGGAAAGGAGCTGCCAGTGGATTTGTATATGATGCCGTTCAGCTCACCCGTGATTATCAGTGGTGCCGCTTTGGCCTTCCCAGCTTTATCCAAAGCTATTACCAGGGCAGCTTTGATTTCTCCGGCTCTTGTATGGGCCAGCAGATCCAGTTTCACTACGAAAAGCCCTCCTACGTCACTGCTGTACAGTGGAACTTTGGTGACCCACTTTCAGGCGTGGGCAATACTTCCAGGGAAGTCAATCCAACACATCTTTTTTCCAAGGAAGGAATCTATACTACAACTTTGATCCAGTACCATGCTTGTGGCAGTGATACCGTGCGCAAACAGATTGCAGCCGGCGCACTTCGTGTCCACCTGGGTGGTGATACAACAATTTGTGGAACCAGTGCCTACACACTCAGCCCCGGAGTAGCAGGCAATTATTCTTACCTCTGGCAGGATGGTTCCACAAAGGCAACTTTCCAGGCAAAACGTACAGGGCTTTACTGGGTGGAAGTAAAAAACCAGCAGACCGGCTGTGTCAAAAGAGACAGCCTTCGGTTGGTGATGAATCCCTATCCGAAATTTGATTTGGGTGAGGATATTTACCTGTGCGAAGGACAAACAACAACGCTGTCAGCAGATGTACCTTCAGCCAGCTACCTATGGAATACAGGTGCCACCCTCAACACCCAAACCATTGCACAGTCAGGCACATACTGGCTGGATGTTACGCTTAAGGGCTGCACCAAAAGGGACAGCCTGCAGGCAACCTTTTATCCCTATCCGGAAGTGAAGTTGGGTGCTGATACTTTGCTGTGTGATGCAGAAACTATGTTATTGGACGCTGGCAATCCTGGTGCCCAGTACTTATGGCAGGATGGATCAACAGGTCAAACCTACCTGGTTCATGGAAAGGGTAGTTATCAGGTAAAAGTAACCAAAGAGGGGTGTTCCAGCACAAGCACCATCGATGTACACCACAGTTTTAGGCCCGCTTTTAGCCTGGGTGCAGACCAGAAGATATGCAGTGGTCAGACCTATTTGTTCAAACCTGTGGGGAATGATAGCACCGGTCTTGATTATTTGTGGCAGGATGGTTCAAGCGGGAAGGAGTTTTTAGCCCAAAACCCGGGTCTATACACCCTTACCCTAAGCAACGAGTGCGGCAGTAGAACAGATACGGTGGTGATTACAAAAGCTGTTTGCCAGCTTTACATTCCCAATGCTTTTACCCCCAATGGTGATGGGCTAAACGATGTCTTCCGCCCTGGTTTTGGAGAGAATGTCATCAAGTACCAGATGCTGGTGTACAACAGATGGGGACAGAAGGTGTTTGAAACTAATGATGTCCGGCAGGGCTGGAATGGACGCATTTCAGGTAAACTGCAGTCCAACGGAGTTTTCGCATGGATAATACGCTTCCAAACGATGGATAGTTCACAAGCACAAGAATTAAAAGGTACAGTGCTTTTGATTAGATGATCGTGATATCATTGCATGTTTCAATGAAGTGGATAATGTCTATAAAACCTAATACATCTTAGTCTTTATAGATAGTTCTTTTGTAAAAAAAGGAAAGATGTCTTCTAAATATAGAATATCCGAATGTAGGTCCATTTTTTATTGAGAATCTGTCTCTATTAACATCTTTTAATAGTTTATCTTCTTTTCAGCAAGTGATTCATACTAATCAACTTCCTTGTGTGCCAGTAACAGTCATTTTTAAATCCCTCTAAATTATCATGAGTTGCTTATGCCAATTTTTCTATCGCACAATGAATTTAAGAAGGTTGGTAACTATAAGCTAACGAGAAGTTTTTGCAATATTTCTTTAAAATCAGCTAAATGTTTTTTGTTCGTTCTTTAAGTCCCATCTATTACACTATTTTTCATGCTGATGCTCTTGCCATTCTCCATTAAAAGCTAGAGAAGTAACAGGTAAATTTTTGCAATAATCGTTTTCTTTTTGAAAGAATGAAGTAACGAAAAACCTACAGTCAATTATTTGAAATTGTCAAGCGTAGAAATACGGTATTTTTCAGGTGATTGCCCAATGTTTTAATCTCAAATTAGCTTCTGTCATCGCGTTTCAAGATCTAAAAATCTTAAATAGGTGTTTTTATGGAGTAGGAAAAACTTTTTTTATAAACACTTGCATTTTCAAAATTTCATTTTTACTATTGTACAGCATTATAAAAACAACCGAAGATAACTATCACATCTAACCTAAAGTACGTAGTTGTAGCGTTTTCTTACTGACGAAAAGAACTACACCAATTTTGATATTAACAACATTTTCTTTTACAGGCAAACACTCCCGAAAAGTTTTAAAAGTGAAAGTTGTTCGGTAGAATTTAATTGATAAAGGAGACATTTTGAATGACAATACCTGTAAATGATGACACCAAACAAGCAGTATATATTCTATAAATATTGAGGAACTACTTGTCTTTACTGGTTGCTATTAACTGTTACAATTGCTAATGTTAATGAACAGGTAATTGACGTTGTTGAACTTTGCAAATAGTATGTTCAATTGTAAAAAAAGTAATTTCTATTATTGTTGTTGAGAGAACACATTTTACAAAATAATGATCCGAAAGCCTATATGCGTAAATATAAGTTCCATAAAGTGATGGTGTGGTGAATAGCAGTTAATATAGTCAATTAATAGGTGCGGAACTTCTTCAGCTAACAGCGTAAAACACTTACATACAGTTGACATTCGCTACATGTGCCTAAAACCTTTTATAAAAACCATGGATGCGAAAGGAACTTTTGGTGTGGGAAGAAAATGGGTAGAAGTGTTTGGGGGTGTTGGCTGAAACAGTTTTTTTAATACAAGAAACAATATTACAAATTAACTAACGCTAATTGCCATGTGTAATCTAAAATACATATGCACGCTGCTATTGCTATGCTTTGTCTTCCAAGAAAAGGGTTACACACAGGATTCTACGCTGAGTAAGATCGTTTCACTACCTGATAAACTGTTTGCTTCCATTGATAAAAAGACTGCTACTATTGAAAGTAAGTTAGATAGACAAACAGAGAAGTATCTAACCAAGCTGCAAAAGCAGGAACGAAGGCTTAAAAAGAAACTCCTTAAAAAAGATTCCACACTTGCGGTGCAGCTTTTCCAGGATGTAGATAATAATTATAGAGCATTACAATCTGTGGCTCAAAATGTAAGCATGTATTCTTCCGTCTACTCAGGGCATTTGGATTCTCTTTCTACAGCGCTTAGCTTTTTGAAAAACAATGATATCTCTTCTTTAAGCAATAACCCACAGGTCGAAAAAACGCTTCAAAATTTGCAAGGGCTCCAAGGAAGACTGAACCAGACAGATCAGATCAAGAAGTACTTGCAAGAACGACAGCAGCTTTTAAAAGAACAGTTTCAGAATTTGGACATGGTCAAAGAATTCAAACAGTTTAAAAAGCAGGTGTACTATTACCACGCACAGGTAAGTGAGTATAAACAGGCATTTGAAGATCCCAATAAATTGGAGGCAAAGCTGATGGAAATAGTGATGAAAGTTCCTCAGTTCAAAGACTTCTTTGCCCATAACTCTCAACTTGGAAGCCTTTTTGCTCTCCCCGGTTCAAGCGGAAGTTCTACAGCCTCCGTGCAGGGACTACAAACACGAGCATTGCTCAATGAGGAGCTAGCACAAAGGTTTGGCACCGGAGCAAGTGTTACTCAGATGCTGCAACAAAACGTGCAAGCAACACAAAGCCAGCTCACTGAACTCAAAAATAAGGTTAATCAATATACGAGTGGCTCCTATGGAAATAGAAGCAGTGATATCGAAATGCCTGATTTTAAACCCAATCAGCAAAAGACCAAAAGCTTTTTCAAAAGATTGGAGCTTGGTGGAAATATTCAAACACAAAAGGCAAGGAGTTACTTTCCAGTCACTTCAGATATGGCTACTACGTTGGGTTATAAACTCAATGATAAAAGTGTAGTTGGTATAGGTGCCTCGTATAAAGTTGGCCTGGGTTCCAGCTGGGATAACATTAAGCTATCGCACCAAGGAGTTGGATTACGAAGCTTTCTGGATTGGAGGATCAAAGGCGGCTTTTATGCCTCTGCTGGCTATGAGCAGAACTACAGGATTGCTTTTACAACCGTTGCCCAGTTAAAAGAGTATAGTGCCTGGCAGGCCAGCGGGCTGGTGGGGCTTACCAAGAAGTACAGCATCTCCAAAAAGATGAAAGGAAATGTGCAACTGCTGTGGGATTTTCTTTCTTATCGACAAGTACCCCGTACACAATCAATCTTGTGGCGAATAGGATATTTTCTGAAATAACTAAAACAAAGGAACATAAAATATGGTTATCCACTTAAAAAGGAAGCTGGTTTTTTTTGCACTTCTTTTATCTTATTCTTATCTTCTTTTTGCACAACCAGAAAAGAGGGCTTTATTTTCGGTTCCTAACACAGCAAGCTTAGGTATCTTTGGACAAATCCCAACAGATCATTTCACTGGTTTACCCCAAGTGAATATACCTATTTATGAATTCAAGTCCAGAGATCTTTCCGTTCCGTTTACATTAAGTTACCATGCTGGAAGCGTTAAACCCAGTACTTATCCTGGTTGGGTTGGATTAGGGTGGAATTTGCAAGCTGGTGGGGTAATTACAAGAATACAAAATGATTTGCCTGATGAGTATATTTCTTATACTACTGGTATTAGGCCTAAGGGTTTTTTTTACTTTTATAATGCTTTAAGTGGAAGCAACTGGGCTGACGCTAATGTTTTAAATGCTGAATTTGATACACTGTATGGAAATAATGCTTATAAAGCAGAAAGAAGAGACAAAGCGCCAGATGAATTTCAATTTAATTTTTTAGGTATGAGTGGGAGCCTCTTTATGGGGCAGGATGGAAAGTGGAAGCTAAAAACAAACCAAGGATTAGATTTTTTGGTAGAAATGGAAGTAGGTCCTTATGCTCTGAGAGAGGCTGGGGCGCAGCAACCATCAATGATTAAAAACTGCATCACGAGGTTTACGTTAACAGCAGGTAACGGTACGAAGTACGTTTTTGGAGATGATAAAGCATCAATTACTGCTTGCCAAGGACCTGGTTCAAAATACTTTAATGGTGTAGATTCTAATGCAATCGAATTTAACAGAATGGGCGTAGGTGGAGGAGACTGTTTCTCTAGGGATGGTGGTACAGTACCTACTTCCTGGTATTTAACAAAGATTATTTCAATTACCGGAGATGAAATTAAATTAGAGTATAAAAGGTATGGATATCAAGTAATTTCTACTGGATCTTCTTTTGGTTCAGAATACAATATTACAAATGTAAATATTTCGATAAATCCAAAATCTTCTAGAACAGTTGTTCCTTTTAATGACCAAGTTTATATTGTGGATCCTGTATTTCTAAGTAAGATAAGTGGTGCAAATGGATATGTGGAGTTTAATAATTCAAAGGCAAATATCTTAGATTACCAATTATTTGGGAATCCTTATAATTTTGTTTGGCAGGAATTAAAGGATGCCTATTATTACGAAGTATTTTATTCTGATAATAATAGCTTCCCTAAATCTACCTGGATGAAGCTGGATGAAATTGTTGTTAAAAACAATAATAATCAAAAAGTCTATTCATATGCTTTCAATTATAATGAGACTCCAACTGACAGGTTATATTTAAGCTCAATAAAAACTAAAGATGCGGTTGGTAATGAAACGCCTCCCTATTCTTTTCAATATTATTATCCTGATGGCTTAAATAATGTACCATATTCAACATTAAAGGTGGACCATGCCGGTTATTACAATGGAGTAGATCCCGTCCTTAATCTTTTCCCAGGTACAATTTATTATTCAAATGATTATAGTTCTTCAGGCAATATTATGGCCTTTTTCCCACCAAGTATGGCTGCAACCTATACCAGCAGGCGAGAACCAGTTCAGGAGGCTATGAAGTCTGGGATATTGAAAAAAATAGTTTATCCTACAAGTGGAAATACAGAATTTATTTACGAATCTCATAATTATTCAAAAGCTGTAAAAGAGCTGCCTCTTTCTGTAGAGGAAATTTCATCCAATAAGCTTGCAGGTGGACTTAGAATAAAAAAAATTATCTCTCAAGCAGATTTCAATGCCCCAACTCAATCTAAAGAATATTTTTATGTTCGTGATTATGTAAATAATGATCTCAGATCAAGTGGCGTGTTAAATGGGCCTGAGCCAAAGTATGTCGAAGATGAGATCATTGACAATTCGCCTTACTATACATTGAATTATAGAATTTGGTCCAGTAATTATAAGACACCGAATCATTTTACCAATGGTAGTCATGTAAATTATACAAGTGTTACAGAGGTAAATGCTGATGGGGGATTTACTATATATAATTTTTCCAATCAAGACAATGGATACCTGAATAAACCACATGTATTGGGTATTACTACTAATCCGAAACCATTCAATGAAAACGCAATATTAAGGAGTAGCAATCTTGAGTTGGAAAGAGGGTTGTTACTGAGTGAAAAAATATATCGTAAAGATACATTACTTCTAAAGAAAGTCGATTATGAGTATAATAATGACGCTTCACGTTTTAATGTTTTTGTAAAAAGGTATTATTATGATACAAAAAATGTTTATGACGGAAGTGCCTTTGCTATAGGCAATGAGGGCGTGGTTTCGAAACCCTTCATTTTACACTTATCTACCTTGATTGCCACACAAAACTTTATTCATTATCCGTTTCTTAAAAAGATCACTGAGACTCTATACAATCAAAATGGCGGAAATCCAATTGTCACTGTAACGGATTTCACCTATGACCAGTATCGAAATCTGAAATCAGAGGTAGCCCTCAATAGTAAAAATGAGGCGATAATGACAAGTTATAACTATGCCAACGATGACGTGCCGGGGTTGGATGCAACAGCCTTGGAAGGAAAGAATACTATGGTGGTGGGTCATATTGTATCCATTCCTCTTGAAAAAACAATTACGCGTAATAACTTTAACATAAGCCGTACTAGAACAAATTATAAATTCTGGGGTAATGCAGGAACCTATTTAGTACGTCCCGTATCTCAGGAAATTCAACTGGGTAGCCATAGTGCTGAAAAAAGAGAGGAATTTAATAATTATGATCTGTACGGCAACATTACGTCCCACAATAAAGTCCAAGACTATGCGGTGAGTTATCAGTGGGGTTATAAAAATGTCTATCCCATAGCAAAAGTAATCAATGCAAAAGATACTTACCGTAAATACACCAAACGCTTACCCAGTACTGGATCTGGAAACTTTGCCTGGGGACCCGGAGTTTTTACTTCGCAAACAACCACATTTAATCACGTACGTACTGGAAATATAACTATAGCTGTTGGTTTTGGAAGTGGCCCTGCAAATGGCATGAGTATGCTTATGAACTATACGTTAAAAGTATCAGGGGCAATAGTACGTTCAGGTACGGTATGTGTTGGAAATCCACAAAGTACATGTTCTTACCAGTCAAGTGTTACTTACACCAATATGCCTGCTGGTACGTATACTTTAGACGCATGGAATATCTCGGATTATTCTATTGGAGCAACCGGCTTTTATAGTTATGAGTCATATAATGATGTAGAAACTAACGAAGGTTTAAAAGGGTTCTTCCATACTTCATTTGAGGAAGAAGATGGCAATAGCACAGACGGCGACGCAAAAACCGGAAGGAAAAGTAAAACTAATGGCTACACAAAGTCTCTAACTGATCTAACCAATGGGAGCTATTTACTTACCTATTGGCAGAAATCTGGTGGCATCTGGAATTTGCAAAAAAGCAGTGTTTCTGTTACTGCCAATGCCTATACGATTAACCTCACAGGTCAGGTAGATGAGGTGCGTTTATATCCTACAAAGGCGCAAATGACTACCTATACCTATGACCCGCTGATTGGAATGACAAGTGCATGTGATATAAATAACCGTGTTACCTATTATGAATATGATCGCTTTGGAAGGTTATTACATGTAAGGGATGAAAAGAAGAACATCTTAAAGAAGTACTGCTATAATTACCAGGGCCAGCCGGTCAGCTGTAATTAGGCTGTTGCTGAAGTTATTAAAAATTAATGATCATAGCTCAAGAAGGCTTTTTTTCATCTTATAGTTTAAACCAGTGATTGCTCAAGTAATACTTCACCTACCAATTCATATTTATGCCACTTCAACCTGCTATATGCATTTTTGTAGCAGCATTAACACTGCTGTCCTCAGTTAATTCATTTGCCCAGGATGCTACCCCTGAAAAACCAGCCGCTTACACGGCTGGCTCCAGCAATTTTGTCCGTAGTTGGGAGGCCGTAAAGCCCACTACAGATCCTATTAGTATTACTGCGACCACATCGGTAAAGGAGTTCCGTATGACCACCCAGTACCTGGATGGGCTGGGCAGGCCTCTGCAAACTGTGATCAGACAGGGTTCACTAATCACCGATGCGGCCAACCCCACTTCTGCTACAAATGCAAAGGACTTGGTTAGCCCAGTGGTCTATGATGCGTTGGGGAGGGAAGTGCGTCATTACCTACCATATGCCGCTCCAGATCCGGTTGCAAGTGGTAGTTTTAAGCAAGATCCCTTTGGGGATCAAGCCTCCTTTTACAGTGGGGCGACTTCGCCCATTGCCGGACAGAATGAGACCTTCTTCTATGGCAAAATCGAGTACGAGGCCTCACCTCTCAACCGGGTGCTACGCAGCTATGCTCCCGGTAATGCCTGGGTCAATTCCGGTACCATTAACAACCCAACCGACCGGGCGGTAAAAACAGACTACTTTACCAACACTCTTACCGATGGTGTGCGCAACTGGACGGTGGCCAATGGTTTAGACATTGAGGATTTTGGTACTTATACTTCGCCAGGTACCTATCCTGCCGGTAAGCTTTATAAAACCATTACCACAGATGAACACAGCAAGCAGGTCATCGAGTTTACGGATATGGAAGGCCGGCTGATCTTAAAAAAAATGCAACACACCACCGGCACTGACAATGGCGGGGGC
>CBKWHA010000176.1:0-11779 GCA_966674115.1 uncultured Chitinophagaceae bacterium | reverse complement strand
GGGATGGTCCTCTGCATAGAGGCCAGCCTGCAAAGGAGTACAACCGCAACATGGAGTCGCATGCCGTAGAAAACGTAAAACGGTGGTTTGAGTTCTGGAAAGAAAGACCGGGCACAGGCAAACGTGTAAGCTCTGGCGGCGTGAATATCGTTTTCTCAGAAACCAATACACATCATCGTGGTGCGGAAAATTATCGCCGCAGTGGTGAAGTGGATGCTCTAAGGATAAAGAAGCAAAACTTCTATGCACACCAGGTAATGTGGGACGGCTGGGTAAATCCGGAAAGACCACGCATACATATTGTGGGCCATTGGAATTATGAACCAGGAGTGAAAAAAAATATCTATGTGATCTCCTCTGCAGATAAGATAGAATTGAAAATAAATGGTCAGTCACTTGGCTATGGTGTGAAAAGCAATGGCTTCCTGTTTACTTTTAAAAAAGTAGAATGGAAGGCCGGAAACATAAGTGCGATTGGTTATGACCAGGCAGGCAAACAATTGTGCACGGCACAGATCAATACTGTGGGTGTTCCGGCTGCTATTCGCTTGACCAATATCAAAAGTCCTAAAGGCTTTATTGCAGATGGTCACGACCTTGCTTTAGTGGAAGTTGAGGTGATCGACGTGAAAGGTAATAGATGTCCCACTGCATTAAATATGATCAGCTTTAACCTGGAAGGACCTGCAGAATGGCGAGGTGGTATGGCACAGGGGACAGATAACTATATTCTTGCCAAAAGCTTACCTGTTGAAAATGGAGTAAACAGGGTGTTGATCCGGTCAACGACCAAGCCAGGAGTTGTTACCATTAAGGCCACTGCCGATGGCCTGAAAAGTGCATCTGTTTCTTTAACGGCGCAGTCCTTTGCTACTGAAAATGGATTAGCTAAGATCTTACCTTCAGCAGCACTTCCCTATAATCTGAAAAGAGGTCCTACTCCCTCAACACCATCCTATACCATGACGCGTACACCTGTATCTATAGTAAGGGCTACGGCCGGTGCTAATGCCGATAGTGCTTTTGCCAGCTTTGATGATAATGAGTTGAGCGACTGGGTAAACGATGGCCAACTGTCAACAGCATGGATCGAATATGAACTGGAAAGAGAAGCAACAGTTAATGAAATAACTTTAAAGCTCAATAACTTCCGCTCAAGGGTTTATCCTTTGATCATTAGTGTAGATGAAAAAGAAGTCTTTAACGGCACAACGCAGACAACATTAGGCTACTATACGATTCAATGTAAACCACAAAGAGGAAAAAAGGTAAAGATTCAGTTGGCAACCCTAGCAAAAGATCAGGAGGGAAACAAAATGGTTGAAGTAACAGGCAAAAAACTGGATGATGGGGTGGCAAGAGATGATGCAAAAGCCAAAGGAACACTGAGTATCATAGAAGCTGAGATCTATGAAAGCCTCCCTGCTCAGAACCTGTCTGCTGCAACAAAGAACAGGTAAGATTCTTCTAAGAAGAAGTGATTCACATGATGATCAAGAAGGCGTACATCTTGTAAACCACATCAAAACCTCGTGTTTTACGCAAACGTTTGCGTAAAAAGTTGGGCAAATGCAGGATGGTACAGGATAATCGCCTGCGCACAAGCACGTAGCTTGCTTGCAGAAAAACACTTAATTGTACGCTGTATGAAAAGCACCACAATGATGACGCGAGGCTTGGCCTTCGCAATTCTTCTTTTATTCTCTATTGGCGTTTTCGCCCAGAATTTCCCAATTACCGGTAAAATCACCGGGGCCGATGGACAACCATTAGCAGGCGTAACTGTAAAGGTAAAAGGCTCAAATCTTGCCGCCCAGACAAATGCAGATGGTTCCTTCCAAATCAATGTACCTTCCCAAAATTCAGTTTTAGTGGTAAGCTATGTAGGCTTTACCGAACAACAAGTGCAGGTTGGTAATAAAAACCAAATTAGTGTTGCTATGACCCCGCTGCAAAACGCTTTGGAGAATGTGGTGGTAGTTGGTTATGGTACGCAAAAGAAAAGAAGTGTAACAGGAGCATTGGCCACCTTTAATGCTGAACAACTTGACGAGCGTCCAGTTGCAAGAGTTGACCAGGCCTTAGTAGGTCAAATGGCCGGTGTTACTGTTAAACAGACCAGTGGTACACCTGGTAAAGGCTTTAGCATTCAGGTGCGTGGTACCGGTTCCATTTCGGCAGGTAGTGAGCCGTTGTATGTGATTGATGGATTTCCTTTAGCAACGGCGGCACCAAATGGATCGGGTAATTTTGGTGAGGGTAATCCTTTGGATAATATTAATCCCAATGATATAGAATCCATCCAGGTTTTAAAAGACGCCTCTGCCGCTGCCATCTATGGTTCCAGGGCTGCCAATGGGGTTGTGTTGATCACAACAAAAAAGGGTAAGTCAGGCAAAGCCAGATTAAACTACAACACTTATATAGGTTATAATGAACCCAACAGAAAGTTGGATGTATTAAGCGGAGAAGAATGGGTGGAAAGGGCTATTGAATACATCAACTATAATTGGATAAACTCAGGACCTGATAGAACCGCAAACCAAACTACAGAAGAGCGCCGCCAGATATTAGGCTTGCCAGCGAATACTTATAATACAAACCTGATGATTGATGACCGCTGGCTACAGCCCGGACATCCAGGTCTGAATTATATTGATTGGCAGGATGCTGCTTTCAGAAAAGGCTTTATTCAAAACCATCAATTATCCGCTACAGGAGGTACTGATTTTGTCAAGTACTATATTTCTGGGAACTATTCCGATCAAAAAGGGTTCGTAATTGGACAAGGGTATAAAGCGTTTTCAGGCAGGGCCAATGTAGAAGTCACTGCGAACAAAAAGTTGAAATTCGGACTTAACATTGCGCCAACCTATTCTATTACAGATGATCCTGGTGTAGAAGGAAAAGACAACATCTTACACCAGTTGGCTACATTAACTCCTGTGCAGGAAGATACTATGGGCCTGGAGGTCAATGCCGGCAAAAACGACAGGTATCTGTGGGCAGGTTCTGCAAACAGTCCGATTAGTAAGCTAAAGGAAAGGATTGGGCAAACAAAAAGGTTCCGTACACTGGCTACTGTTTTTGGTGATTACCAAATCATGAAAGGGCTTTCGTTCAGAACAACGCTAAACCTGGATAATACAGATAACAACTCCAGGAGTTATTATCCATATACCATAGCAGGTGATTTGAATTCTCGCCAAACTAAACCGGGCTTTAATACGTACGGTAGCTTTTCCAATTACAGGAAACAAACTTTTGTAAACGAGAACACACTTACCTACAATACAACTGTAGGTGATGTACATGATTTGACGCTTTTGGCTGGAGCTTCTTATAATTCTGATAAGTTCGAGTATGCAAATATGTCTTCTCAGGGTGGTTATAGCAGTTCAGTAATCACCACTTTGAATGCGGCTGCAGACATTAGAGGTACTTCATCAGAAACAAAGAATGTATTAGTGTCTTACTTTGGAAGAGTTCAATACGATTATGACAACAAATATTTATTGCAGGCAACCTTAAGAAGAGATGGTTCTTCCCGTTTTGGACAAAACACCAAGTGGGGTATGTTCCCTTCTTTGTCAGTGGGTTATATGTTGTCTGAAGAAAACTTTATAAAAGACATCCCAACCATTAGCAATTTAAAGCTTAGGGCTAGCTGGGGTAAATCAGGAAACTATAATATAGGTGATTATAGTGCTATTCCTACTTTGGGCTTTTATAACTATACATCCAACAGTGAATTAGCTGTAGGGCAGGCTCCCAATCGTATAGCGAATCCAGACCTTACCTGGGAAAAATCAGAAACAGTAAACATTGGTGTAGATTTCGGAATATTAAGAAACCGGATCACCGGTGCTTTTGACTACTACACCAGAAATAGTACCGACCTGTTATTGAATGTTCCGGTTCCACAGGCAACAGGTTTTTCTACTGCACTTACCAATATAGGCAAGGTAAATAACAAAGGGTGGGAACTGGAGCTGACATCACGAAATACGGTGGGTAAATTCCAATGGACCAGCACAGTCAACTTTACGCATAACAGTAATAAAGTATTGGAACTTGGTCGGGGACAAACACAAATTTTAATACCTTCTTCATTTGACATTTCGCACAGTATCCTTAAAGTAGGGGAACCTATGTACAGTATTAATGTGCTTAGGCAAATAGGTATCCTTACTGCGGATGATATTGCTAAAGATGTACCTATCATGAAAAATCAGGAAGAGGGCGACCCAAGATATCTGGATGCCAATGGCGATGGTGTTATTGATGCAGATGACAGGGTAATTGTGGGTAAACCCAATCCGGATTATACCTGGGGCGTAACCAACACATTCCGTTATAAAGGCTTTGATTTGAACTTCCTGGTTCAAGGTCAGTGGGGTGGCTCCATCTATTCGTTATTTGGACGGGCCATTGACAGAACGGGTATGGGATTGGAAAACACTTTAGGACTTGCCCGTGACCGTTGGCGTTCCGCTGATGATCCAGGTGCTGGATTAAGAGGAAAAGTAAATTCAAAGTTTGGCCGTATTAAAAATACCGATTGGTTATATCCTTCTGATTACTGGAGAGTACGTAACATTACTTTAGGTTATGATTTGGGCAGTGTGATGAGTAAAAAGATCATGCAGGGTGCGCGCATTTATGTAACCGCTGAGAACTTCTTTGGTGGTGATCAATATAAAGGAGGCTGGAACCCTGAAGCTGCGAATACGAATTTAAGTGGAAACGCATTTTTCCCTGAAGCAGGAGATTATGGCGGACTTCCTTTGCCAAAATCTCTGATCGTAGGTTTAAATCTTACTTTTTAATTGTAAAACTTCAATCGTGCGTCGTCAATAATCAATGGTTCACAAGAGCATGAGCTTTTGAACCATTGATCCCTTTGCACACAAAACAGAAACATAACTATGAAAAAAATATTTCTTCCATTTATAGCGTCTGTTTTTCTCATTTCTTCGTGTAAGAAGGAACTAGATCAAAAACCAATTTCCGAAGCAACTACCGAAACTTTTTATGCATCAGAACACGATTTCCTGCAGGCATCAATGGCTGTGTACGCCAGTTTGCGTGGATATCCTGACAGACAAATCAACTTATCTGAAACAAGATCAGATAATTTATATGCCGTGTCGGATGGAGGCGTGCGTGAATGGGAAGGCATCAATAGTTTCCATAAAACGATCGCCAGCAACCCTTATGTAGAAGAAGCATGGGGCACAAATTTCAATGGGATCTTTAAAGCAAATACTTTATTGGATCAACTTCAGAAAAAAGGAGAGGCTGTTGTTACAAGCTCACAACTACGTAAACGCTTGGAAGCGGAAGCAAAGTTCCTGCGTGCTTTTTATTATTTTGATTTGGTTAGGTGGTTTGGCAAAGTTCCTGTAATAGAGCGCCCTGTAACCACAAATGAAGCTTTGGCTATTCCCCGCAGTCCGGTTAGTAATGTGTACGAGCTAATTATGTCTGATTTGCAGTTTGCCGCCGACAATCTCCCAGAATCATATTCAGCGGCTGATGATGCAAGGGCAACAAAGTATGCAGCTAAAAGCTTGCTTGCTTTGGTGCATATGACAAGGTCCGGACCTACTTATGATATTGAAGGACCTGGTCTTGGATTGAATGAATGGGATCAGGCGCTTACACTTTTAAATGAAGTAATTGCCAGCAATAAGTATTCTTTTCTATCCAACTACAGTGATATATTCTCTTATACTAATGAAGGCAATGCTGAAGTTGTTTTTGATGTGGAATACAACAGTGGAGGTTTAGGCTTAGGAGCTTCATTTGTTTGGATACTGGTGCCCGATGCATATTTCCAATCTTTTGGTTTAGGAAATCAGGGTGGACTTTATATACGTCCAGTTTCTCAGGATCTATACAATTCATTTGAGACACGAGATAAAAGAAAAGACTTCAGTATCAAACCCGGTATGACGTTTAATGGGCAATCTGATAACAGACCATTTTTCGTAAAATATGTGGATGTAACAAAATACGGTAAGAACCGTACTGACTGGCCGATCAACTTTATAGCCATCCGCTATACAGATGTTCTGATGCTGAAAGCAGAGTGCATTTTAAGTGGTGCGCAGGGCTCTCAGGCAGAAGTGGATGCTATCGTTAATCAGGTGCGTCAAAGGGCAGGTTTAGATCCTGTTGCTAACGTTACTTTAGAACAGTTAATGGAAGAAAGAAGAAAGGAGTTTGGTGCAGAAGGTTCCCGTTGGCATGATTTAGTAAGGAGCGGTTTGGTAGTAACTAAGATGCCATCCTGGATACCTGCAGAAGATGTACAAAATCAAATGCAACCATTTAATAAGAATTATATCCTTTATCCTGTTCCTCAGTCTGAATTAGATGTCAAACAAGGATTGTATATGCAAAACCCCGGCTATTGAGTAGCTGATCATTACTATAACAGCAAAGCCTGTCTGCAAAGGACAGGCTTTTTCTATATAAGGAGTATGGATGGAGCTTTGGGAAAGCAGCATAAATCCTATTAAATATGTCAATGTTATAGGAATACAACCAACAGGTCGCTAACCGGCTTTGTACATATGCTTAGGTTTGGCTTGGTATGATTATTTGGTATTGATTTTTTTTAACCCTTAACCTTGCTAATATGAAATCCACTGCTTTAGCGCAGAGCATACATCTTGCTCTGCTATTGCTGTTGTGCACAATTACAAGTTATGCTCAAAATTTTCCTGTTAGTGGTCAAATCTTAGATGCAACCGGCCGGCCATTAGCCGGTGTTACCGTCCAGGTGAAAGGTGCGGACGTAGCAACCCAAACTGATGCAGATGGAAATTTTCAGATCAATGCGCCCTCTTCAAAATCTGTTTTGGTATTCTCTTATGTGGGTTATGAAGAACAACAGCTTCCCATCAATAATAAAAATCAGCTTACACTAGCCATGACACCACAGCAAAATGCTTTGGAAAATGTGGTAGTGGTAGGGTATGGTACACAAAAGAAAAAAAATGTCACCAGTGCTGTAGCTACTTTCAACGCTGAAAACCTCGATGAAAGGCCTGTAACTCGTGTAGACCAGGCTTTGGTAGGTCAAATGGCCGGGGTGCAAGTAAAGCAAACCAGCGGTATACCTGGCAGGGGATTTAGTATCCAGGTTAGAGGCTCCGGTTCCATATCCGCTGGTAATGAGCCTTTGTATGTTTTGGATGGCTTTCCTCTGGCCACCACAAGTCCTAATTCGGCTGGTGGTTTCTCAACCGGTAACCCGCTGGATAACATTAATCCTAATGACATAGAATCCATCCAGGTATTGAAAGATGCGGCTGCGGCAGCCATTTATGGTTCCAGGGCGGCTAATGGGGTGGTTTTGATTACTACAAAAATGGGCAGGACCGGAAAGCCAAAATTCAATGTGAATTCTTATGTCGGCTATAATGAAAGAAGCCGCAAATTAGACATGCTGAGCTCAGAGGAGTGGATCGACAGGGCAACTGATATCATTAATGCCCAATGGGTGGCATCCGGACCGGGAAGAACTGCAGATCAGACTACAGAACAACGCCGGCAAATTTTAGGATTGGCACCTGGTATAGTGAATACCAGCCTTATGATTGATGATCGCTGGTATCAGCCTGGCCATCCTGGACTTAATTTTATTGACTGGCAGGATGAAGCGTTTAGAAAAGGCTTGATGCAAAACCATCAGATTTCTGCCAATGGTGGAACTGAATTTGTGAAATATTATGTGTCCGGCAACTTTGTCAAGCAGGAAGGGATGGTGACTGACATGGATTATACGGCGTATTCTGGCCGGGCAAACTTAGAAGTAAGCCCCAACCGTAAGTTAAGGTTCGGGATCAATATCGCTCCTACTTATTCTGTAGCTAATGATCCGGGATGGGAAGGTAAGGATGCTATCATACACCACTTGGTGAGCTACTCTCCTGTGCAAGAAGATACCATGGGGCTCAACCCCAATTCATTCAACAATGACCGGTACCAATGGGGGCTTTCTTTTGTTAGTCCTATCGCCAGGGCAAGAAATATCATTGGAAAAACAAAAAGATTCCGCACCATTTCCTCTGTTTTCGCAGAATTAAAGATCATTGAGGGTTTAACTTTTAAAACAACTGCCAACCTGGATAATACGGACAATAGCTTGAAGACCTATATTCCCTTTGTTGTGGGTGTGAACAGTAATTTGGCTTCCCGACTGAGCCGCCAAACGGAATTGACTTCCGGTTCATTTGATACGTACCGCAGGCAAACATTTGTAAATGAAAACACACTGAATTATGACAAAACATTTAATGATATACACGATCTGTCGTTTTTAGCCGGTGCTGCTTACAATACCAACAAACTGGATAGAGTAGAAGTTAATTCTTCCGGAGGCTTCAGCAGCAGTGTGGTTACTACGTTGAACGCTGCGGCTGACGTTGCCGTTGACAGAACAAGCACGCTGGAAACCAAGAACGTTTTAATTTCTTATTTCGGACGTGTACAATATAGTTTAATGGACAAATATCTGATGTCTGCTAGTTTAAGAAGGGATGGTTCATCACGTTTTGGTGAAAATACAAAATGGGGCACCTTTCCGTCTGCATCTGTTGGTTGGAGAGTCTCTGAGGAGAAATTTTTGAACAATATCACTGCTATAAGCGATTTAAAATTAAGAGCAAGCTGGGGAAAGTCGGGTAACTACAATATTCCCGACTATGCGAGCATTCCTTTGCTGGCAACATATAATTATACATTTGGTGGAGCTCAGGTGTTTGGGCAGGCACCTAGCGCAATTCCTAACCCGGATCTTACATGGGAAAAATCACAAACCTTTGACTTCGGTTTGGACTTTGGATTACTAAAAAACCGCTTTACAGGATCATTTGATATTTACAGAAAAACAAATACTGCTTTGTTGCTGAATGTGCCCATTCCTCAAGCAACAGGTTTTTCCACATCTCTAAGCAACGTTGGAAAGGTTAGAAATAATGGATGGGAAGTTGAGCTGACTTCTCGTAATTTAACTGGCCTGTTACAATGGACCACTTCTGTCAACTTTAGTCACAATGCAAACAAGGTGTTGGAACTGCCTGGGGGGCAAACACAAATTTTCGTTCCTTCAACGTTTGACATTCCTCACTCAATTATCAGAGTGGGCTACCCCATCAATAGCATTAATGTTGTTCGGCAAATTGGCATACTTACCCAGAAAGATATTGAAAACGGTACCGCTCTTTTCGGTAACCAAACTGAAGGAGACCCGAAATACTTTGATGCAAACAGCGATGGTATTATTGATGCTAATGACCGTGTAATTGTTGGCCATCCAAATCCGGATTATACCTGGGGTGTTACCAACTCTTTTCGGTATAGGGGTTTTGATTTGAATGTTTTGGTGCAAGGTCAATGGGGCGGTTCTATTTATTCTTTATGGGGCCGTGCTTTGAACAGAACTGGTCAGGGATATACAGATAATGCATTGGGATTGCACAGAGACCGTTGGCGCTCCCCTGAAGATCCTGGTGCTGGAAAAATTGGTAAAGCACGCTCTACTTTTGGTCGTATCAAAAATACCGACTGGTTGTATGCATCCGATTACTGGAGAGTACGGAATATAACACTTGGCTATAACCTTGGACAGTTGTTCAATACGAAAGCTATTCAGGCAGCTCGTGTTTATGTTACGGCAGAAAATTTCTTTGGACACGATAAGTATTATGGTGGGTTTAACCCTGAAGCCACCAATACCAATTTAAGTGGAAGTACCGATTTTCCTGAAGCAGGCGATTATGGCGGACTCCCTTTGCCAAGGTCATTGATTTTAGGAGTGAATTTCACTTTCTAACCTACGGCCATTCTATTTTGAAAAAGGTTTATGGAACAAAAATCATTGATGATGAAAAAAATATTCTTCTTTTTTATATCTGCGGTTTTTCTCCTTTCTTCTTGTAAGAAGGAATTAGATCAAAGGCCGATTTCAGAGGCCTCAACTGAGACATTTTATAGAACAGCATTTGACTTTATTCAAGGTGTGAATGCTGTCTATAATGATCTCCGGACTTATCCCGACAGGCAAATCAATTTATCAGAAACTCGATCAGATAACTTATATGCTGTTTCTGAAGGGGGCGTTCGTGATTGGGACCCCATCAACAATTTTCATAAGACCCTTTCCAGTAATCCTTATGTACAGGAAGCGTGGTCAACTAATTTTAACGGTATTTATAGAGCCAACACAGTATTGGATAAGCTTCAAACAAATGGCGATGTAATTACCAATACTACTTTAAGGAACCGACTTGAAGGAGAAACCAGGTTTTTAAGGGCTTTATTTTATTTTGATCTGGTAAGATATTTTGGAAAAGTGCCTTTGATCGATCATCCGGTTACTGCCAGTGAGGCCCTGGACATTCCAAGGAGTCCGGTTGGCGATGTTTATAATCTGATTATTTCCGATTTACAGTTTGCTGCTGATAACTTACCCGAAAGTTATACGGGATCAGATGTGGGAAGAGCCACTAAATATGCTGCAAAAGGCTTATTGGCTTTGGTTTATATGACCCGCTCCGGGCCAACTTATGGTATCGAGGGGCCCGGGTTGGAAGTAAATGAATGGGGGCAGGCAGCAGCTTTGTTAGATGAAATTATTGCCAGCAACAAGTATACATTCCTGAGCAATTACGGTAGCATTTTTTCCTACACCAATGAAAACAACAAGGAGGTAATTTTTGATGTGCAATATATCAGTGGTGGTTTCAGCCAGGGAGCAACTTTCGTTTGGATATTAGTCCCCGAAGGATTTTTTAATTTAAAAGGTTTGCCCAATCAAGGCGGCCTGTTTATCCGCCCGGTTTCACAGGATCTTCTAAACTCATATGAACCAAATGATATAAGAAAAGATACCAGCATACAACAAGGTTATACTTATCAAGGCATAACAGAAACCAGGTCGTTTGTCGTAAAATATGTGGACGTGACAAAATACGGTACTAGCCGCATTGACTGGCCCATCAACTTTATCGTTATGCGTTATACAGATGTTTTGCTCATGAAAGCTGAGTGTATTTTGCATGGTGCGCCAGGTACTCAAGCAGAGGTGGACGCCATAGTTAACCAGGTTCGCCAAAGAGCTGGCTTAGGTCCTGTATCTAACGTCACACTGCCCCAATTAATGGAAGAAAGGAGAAGAGAATTTATAGGCGAGGGGTTACGGTGGCACGACCTTGTTAGAAGCGGGTTGGTAGAAACAGTGATGACTGCGTGGATCGCCAAAGAAGATGTGCAAAACCAAATTCAACCTTTCAGAAAAGAATACATTATTTATCCCATACCTCAATCTGAACTTGATGTAAAATCAGGTTTGTATGATCAAAATCTTGGCTATTAGTTAACCTCTATTCCTAAGCTTAAACAAGAAGGCCTGTTTTCTAAAAATACAGGCCTTCTTGTTTAAATAGAAACATAGTTAAAGTGTTGCAGCACAGTACAGGACAGCGATATCTAAACAGGAGGCTAAATTGAGATCATCTCAAACCTTATTTTATAAATCTCAAGTCATTGATGAACCGTAGAGACTTTATTTCACAATTAACCATACTATCAGCAGGAGCCTGCTTACCCATGGGGGCGGCGGGTTCATTTTTTTCTTATGATGAATCTCCCTTTGCTAAGCGTCTACAGCCCGTTGGCCGGGCACTCGAAATGGAAGGCTATTATGTTTGGTGCAACAGCCCCATTGAAGGCGACGATGGAAAGATCCATATATTCTTTTCCTGCT
>CBKWHA010000175.1:0-11863 GCA_966674115.1 uncultured Chitinophagaceae bacterium | reverse complement strand
CACCTTTACTGCAGGCCGACACAACCAAAAAGACAAATAAAACGGCTATCAGCCAGAGCCGTATAAAATATCCTTTCATAACAAGTGTTTACATAATAATACGTCTGTAAACTAATTTGGTTGCTTGCTACTGGTTTTTCTGTTTTTTCCATTCTTGCTGTCCGTATCCGGAAATTACATGCTTCTCACTGTGATAAGATGAACGAACCAATGGACCACTTTCCACATAATCGAGCCCCAACTCATATCCTATTTCCCGGTATTCGGCAAATTCATCAGGGTGTACAAAGCGGTGAACCGGTAAATGTTTCTTTGTTGGTTGCAAATATTGGCCAATCGTTACTACATCACACCCGGCATTATATAAATCTTTTAACGTTTGAATCACCTCTTCTTTTTGTTCGCCCAGACCGAGCATTATACCACTTTTGGTGCGCATGCCACCTTCCTTCAAGGTTCTGATCACATCCATGCTGCGCCAATATTTGGCTTGTATACGCACCTGCCTGCTCAGTCGCTCAACAGTTTCTATATTGTGCGAAACCACTTCAGGTGCAGCATCAATAATACGTTGGATATCTTCTTTTTTGCCCTTAAAGTCAGGAATTAGCGTTTCTAGCGTAGTATCGGGATTTAAAGCCTTTACTGCTTTAATAGTATTATACCAGATAGTGGAACCTCCATCCTTCAGTTCGTCCCGGTCAACAGAAGTGATCACGGCATGCTTTACCTTCATCAGGTGAATGGCTTCAGCCACTCGCTGGGGCTCATCCCAGTCTACTGGTTCAGGACGGCCGGTGGCTACAGCACAAAAGCCGCAGCTACGGGTACATATATTTCCCAGGATCATAAAAGTAGCCGTGCCGGCTCCCCAGCACTCACCCATGTTCGGACAATTGCCACTTTCACAAATGGTATGTAGCTTATGTGTATCAACCAGCCCTCGTACATGTTTATAGCTCTCCCCTATAGGCAGTTTTACACGAAGCCAATTAGGTTTTTTCAGTTTTTGCTCAGCAGCAACATCAGGCACTACGGGTAATTCAATCATAAATTTCAGTTCAGAGTTTCAAGATTCCGCCTAAAGGCTCATAGTTCTGAAGCCAGAATCAGGGGTGCAAAGTTAATCCACAATGATCTTCAAAACTTAGATAATCTATTTGCGGCCACCAAAAACTAATGCAAAATGCGCCTGGAAAAATAACTGGCGGGGCTTATTCAGCGCCATTATCTCTATTTTTTGAGCATAACCTTCAAGAGACATGCCTAATTCAACAGCCGTAATGGATTCATTATAGCCGCCAAAATCAAATCGAAGTGCAGTTTTAGCAAATGCACCTGGTTTTACTTTTACTTCGCTCCATCCCTTCGTAAAGCCGGCACTACCAAGGATACTGCTATAATCTAAAAACAGATCGCTATCCTCGGGCGTATATTTAATTTCCCTGTCGCGGCCATTATCACTAACCTGTAAATAATAAGGCTTAAGCATACCTACAGCTACACCTCCTTGAAAAGAACCAATAATAGCGATCCCATTTTTGTTTCCTTTTTGACCAAAAATATATTGTTGGCCAAAGCCCAGCTTGCCTGTAAAAAAATTATTTATTTTCCCAAATTTGTAGGAGTTACCCAATAAAAATCCTGTCCCGCTGCTGATCTTTTCCTCTTTAGGATGCTGAATTTCCGTTAGTTCAATGGTGTAGATATTCGTGAATCGTGGCGACCTCATTCGCCCGATCTCATAAAACAAGCCGTAACCATTAGTACGCAACTGAAAGCCAAATGCATTTTGCCTTTCGTATGAGAGTACTCCTTCTTCTTCCTGCTTAATAATGGAATTAGCACGTTTTCTCTTTTCCTCTCGGCGGCTTTCCTTATCTGTTTTCTGAGCTGTAACTTCTTCTGCCAGTACTATAAAGCCTGTTAAAAAGCCAATAATTATGAATATTTTCTTCACAGAGTTTAAAATATATAGTTGAAACGTAAATTTAGTCAAAAAAGTATGACATCTGTTGTAGTTTATGAAGGCGACCTCAGGACGACCTGTACCCACTTGAAATCCTCTTCTTCCATTGAAACTGATGCACCACCAGACAACCACGGTAAAGGCGAAAGGTTCTCTCCAACTGATTTAATGGCCACATCCCTGGCTACCTGTATGGTTACAGTTATGGGCATCAAAGCAAGATCAATGAACCTTGACCTTAAAGGCATAAAAGTAGATGTAGAAAAGATTATGAAGGCTGAACCCAGAAGAGTTGGCGGCATTAACCTTATTTTCCACATTCCTGACCACTTGAAAAGGATAGATGAGCAATCAAAGGAGATATTGAGACATATAGCACATACCTGCCCTGTAGCTCAGAGTATTCATCCAGATATTAAAGTGCATGTGGAGTGGAATTGGTAGAATTTTTCAAGAAATAATTTCCAATACTGCATTCCAAACAACGTTTTTTGTTGCAATATTCATTTTTTAATTCCAAAACAGCCTGTGAATCACAGGCTGTTTTGCTTGCGACATTCAGCGCAGTGAAACCATCTACTATAGAATTCTTTTCAGCGGGTATATGTTCCAGCCATTGTATAGCCTTTAATTTATATTTTTCCTCTTTATGAAACAGCCCATAAGCAAATAAAGCAGGAGCAACTGTATTGATGATGATATTTTCGATCATATTCATCCCTATAGCCTTCTTTTTAAAGGAGGAAGGTTCATCTAATCGATAGTGATAATGCCAATAGTCATTTGCAGTTATATTGAGCCAATTCTTAACCTCTTCAATATTTTCCGTTTCAAGGATTTTTGAAAACAGATGTGCAGATGAATGGATCAGCATAGCCAATTGGGCTAATCGGACAGTTGGAAAATTTCCAGGCCGCATTCTCAGAAAGTGAACTGGAACTAGCACAGGTTGGAGATGATACTTCTTTCTTAAAAATTCATATTCTCGTTTCAGCAAATTAGGATAATCTTCTGCAAAATTTCTCTGCAACAAATTGGCCTGTCCCAACAGCAAACCTTCCAATTGATGTATTTGGGCCTTTTGCCTGGCCAAAACAGTTAAAGGAATAGATTTGGCTACGGCTTCAAAAGCGTCCGCATTTACTTTCACGCCAAAATTCCTGGCCAGCAGCCACCAAAAAGATTCTTCCCAATGGGCATTGTTCTCTTGTAAATAATTAATGATGAAACCAGCCTTTCTTTCCAGTCGCTCCGCCAACAGTCGCTCTTTCCATGATAGCCAGCTAATTGCCTGCACTTGTGCAATCATGTTAGAACAAGGAATAAAAGTAGTGGCATTCATCAACCATTGGTATTTATGTAGCAGTAAGCCTGAAATATGTGGTTCCAGTTCTAGCAATGGAATGTAATTACTTAGGGGAGTATCATGTTTATAAACAACATGTAAGATCACATTCTTATAGTTACTATCATGTTGATGTCCATGTTTATACCAATCTGAGGTCTTCAAGTGTAATTCCACATTGCCAGCCAATAATGTTGTACCAATCCTGATTTTTGCCTCTTTAAAATCAGGTCCCTGATTACTGTTAATGGTACCGGGAAAGACAATCTCTACTTTTTCACCATCGGTTGTCTGAAGCTGCGTCCGGTTGAAATATTGAAAGCGCCAAATGAAATGAAGCAGTTTTTCGGTGACATAACCTTCCGTTGTTGGGAAGTTAAGATCAAACATACGCTATCTTTTTTCAATTATACATATTGTTCCTGATTTTTAAAAATGGCTATTCAACGTTTGCACCACCCTGCTAACTGGTAAACCCATTACATTGTAAAAATCTCCATTAATACGCTTGATCCCTACCACTCCGATCCACTCCTGTATAGCATAGGCTCCGGCTTTGTCATAAGGCAGGTATTTGTCAACATAAAACTCAATTTGCTGGTCAGTTAAAGAATGGAACTCAACTTCGGTAGTATCTGCAAATGAATGTTCCAGTCCGTTTGTTATGGAAACGCCGGTTATTACCTGGTGAATGTTTCCGCTTAGCCTTGACAATATTTGCAATGCATCGGTACGGTCTTTCGGCTTACCAATGATTTCATTATTTAATACAACAATGGTATCTGCAGCTATAACAATCCTGTTATCTTTTACCATTTCTTTAACGGCATCTGCTTTCTGCCGGGCAATGTGAACGGCTGCTTCTTCCGGCGTATAATGTGAAGGAAAAGATTCATTTGTATTGGAAATGATCACTTCAAAATCTATTTCTGCCCATTCCAGTAATTGCTTTCGGCGGGGCGATTGCGATGCCAGGATATATTTTGCCATGTACTTCATGATTCACTATCAAAAATACAGCCGGAAGAATATCATCGATAGAATACCAGTGAACATAATAAATTTGGTGAGTGCACTTAATTTGGAAAATTCACGGGTAGAGGCTGCTTTCAAAAGCTTGTAAAGAAGTAGTATGGATGGCATAATTACCAATAGAATACTATATAAAACAGCCACCATCCATCCAAACTGCAACACATACAACTGGAGTAATATTAACGACCCAATAAGTACAACAAGCCAAACGGCCACATATACTTTTGTGGTACGAATACCAGTTACAATTGGTAAGGTACGGCATCCATAACGCAGATCACCCTTAAGGTCTTCAACATCCTTGATTGCTTCACGTATAAGTGAAATAACAAAAGCAAACCCTGCATATAAAAAGGAGATCCTGAAATACTTTGTAATGGTCGGATCCTCATTGCTATAAACACTATCAAAAGGCACTTTTGAAAAAAAGAGGATAAGAACCGTCCAGGCTGTTAATAAAGAGATCACAACATTTCCTATCAGCAGTTGTCTTTTGAAAGAAGTAGAGTAAAACCAAAGAAGGGCCACACACACCGTATTCGCAATAATAAGATACCATTTACTGAAAGAAACCGCAACAACTGTAGCAATAATCCCTGCCATACTTAATGCAATATGCCAGATAATGGCCCACCTTCGGTCTATAACTGAATTAATAACATTCTTACCAGGTTTGTTGATCTGATCAATGTTCAGGTCAAAATAATCATTTATGATATAACCAGCGGCAGCAATAAAAACCGAGGCAATAATGAGCCAAACAAGCTGGAAGATCAGCTCAGATTGAAAAAGGGGCTGGTAAATACAGAAATAAAACAGTAATTGGGTTATAATTATGAACACGAGATTAGGCCATCGGACCAGGCGGAAAAATGCTGCAACTAATCTCATTGGAATGGTTTAGGGGTTACAAAATAAGGTTAACATTCAAGTAAGCAGAAAATCATATAGTTCAAATTTTGAAACTTGGGATGAAATCATCTTGCTGTAACGCTTGGATCAAAGTTCCAATGATCATTAAGCTTTAGTACTTTTTCAATAACATCCCTGACACAGCCATACCCGCCGTTGATGGGTGATATATATTTACAGATCTTTTTAACTTCCATTACAGCATCAGCCGGGCAGCATGGCATACCAACAGTTTTTAAAACTTCAACATCAGGCAGGTCGTCCCCCATAAACAGTACCTCGTTCCAGCCAATGTTGTTTTGCTCCAGGTAATTTTTTATAAAGTCTGGCTTGTCTTTTATATTTAGGTATACCTCCTGCACTCCTAGTTTATTCAACCTGCCAATTACTGGTTCAGAATACCCTCCTGATACGATTACCACATTATATCCGTTTTTTAAAGCCATTTGCAATGCCAGGCCATCCTTTACATGCATTTGCCGTGCCTGTAAACCTTCGTTCAATACCAGGACTGTTCCGTCGGTCAGAACGCCATCAAGGTCAAAAATAAATGTAGTTACCGTTGTAAAATATTCTAAAACGTTCATAACCTAAGTCGCCCTGGCTCCTGAAAAGGAGCATCAATGCTCACACCAGGGTAGTAAGTTTTTTTTAAAAATTGAAAAACACTCTTTAACAATGCTCTGCTTACATTGTTCAACTGAGATGCAAATGTATCGGAAATTGACATCTACTGTTTCATTATACTTTCTGTAAACAGTTCATAAAATTGTTGCAATTCCGGATGATCTTTCAATAACATTTTGTGTTTTTCTATCGTATTGTAATCACGCCTTATAGCCGGACCGGTTTGGGCTTTAGAAGGTGAAAGATTTTCTATACGCAAAGCAGTTTCTTTTATTAGGGGAAACAACAGTTGAAAATCCAGCCCTTCTTTGTGACAATAGTTTTCGGTTAAAGTATACAGGTGGTTGACAAAATTGTTACAAAAAACAGCAGCCAGATGCAATTTTAACCGGCTGGAATCATTGGCCCTCATTACTTTTTCTGAAATACTGGTAGCCAACTGTTCCAGTTCATGCAAAGTTTTTTCATCACTGGCATCGATAATAATTGGAATATCAGGCAGGTAGGCAGTTTCCTTTTTCAAACTTTGGAGCGGGTAAAAGACGCCGTAGTGTGGTGCATCGTGCAGCACATCTTTTGAAACTGAGGCTGCAGTATGTACAACAGTCTTGTCCGGAAGTTTAAGTTCTTTCAGTACTTCCTGGATGGCAATATCAGATACTGCTATAATATAAATATCAGCATCTCGGTTTACCACACTCCAGTAATTTGTTGATTCGGTATCAAGTTCATATGCGAGATCGCTGGCTGCTTTAGCATTGCGTCCGAATATTTGCATAATATTATGCCCGGCAGCTTTTAACTTTCTGCCGAGAACAGATGCTGTATTACCTGTTCCTATAATTACGATATTCATGTAAGGTCAATGGTTTACTGGTTTGGTGGTTTATTCGTTATTTCGTTTGGTTTTTACCATTAAAGCACAAAACCATATGAGTCTAAGTCAAAAGTTGGTCATCAATTATATAAGGGCAAAATTTGCATTTCTTTCTACTATATCCAAAAGAAAGGCTGCAGAAAAGGCATTTCAATTATTTTGTACACCTCAATATAGAAATCGTAAAAAACTACCCAGGATATTTGAGCAGGCAGAAAAACTACAGTTTACCTTTCATAAAAACAGGATCAGGGGCTATCGATGGAATCATCCTTCTGAAAATAAAGTCTTGATTCTGCATGGCTTTGAATCAAGCGTTATCAATTTTGACCGCTATATAAAACCCTTAATCAATAAGGGCTATGAGGTATTGGCTTTTGATGCACCTGCCCATGGTAGAAGCACAGGAAAACAGATCAATGCCGCAATTTATAAAGACTTCATCCTGTATATTAATCATCAGTTCGGGCCTGTAAAAAATTTCATAGCCCACTCGTTGGGCGGCCTGGCGCTGGGCCTGGCTTTAGAAGAACTGGAACATGATGAAACATTCAAAGTTGTGTTGATTGCTCCGGCCACAGAAACAACTACGGCAATAGATTCTTTTTTTAGCTTTCTTCAATTAAACGGAGAAGTGCGTAAGGAATTCGATAGGATCATTGAAAAAAGGGGTGGTCACCCGCCTGAATGGTTTTCCGTAGCAAGGGCAGCTCAACATATAAATGCAAAAGTGCTATGGCTTCAGGATGAAGAAGATCAAATGACACCAATAAAGGACGTCAGGCCCATAATAGAAAAAAAACACCCTAATTTCCAGTTCCGAATTTCACAGGGGCTGGGGCATAGACGCATTTACCGCGACAATCATTCTTTTAAAGCAATCATAGATTTTTTTAGTTAAAGTATTCCTTCCTATTTTTTATGAAAATCCGCCAGGGTAAAAAGAAAATTTAACATGCTATGACCATGGAAAAAATGTACACATATTTGGCACTTGGCGATTCTTATACTATTGGAGAAGCCGTGCCGCTGCAAAAAAGCTTCCCATACCAGACTGTTCAAATGCTAAGGAAAAAAGGATTTAATTTCAATGCTCCTGAAATAGTAGCCAGAACAGGGTGGACCACAGATGAATTACAAACAACAATTGATGAATACTGTTTTTTGTATGCCTATGATTTCGTAACACTCCTGATCGGGGTAAACAACCAATATCGAGGGCATGCTGAAGAAGTATATGAAAAAGAATTTGCATCTTTACTTACCAGGGCAATTTTTCTTGCCAATAAAGACCCGGAGCGTGTTTTTGTGTTTTCTATTCCTGATTATGGGGTTACAACCTTCGCAAGAAATCTGGACACAGTTAAAATAGCGTCAGAAATTGACCGGTACAATGCGCACAATAAAAAAATAACGGACAACTTTGGAGCACATTATATAGATGTTACCCAGCCTTCTAGAGCAGCAAAATATGATATTTCACTGTTGGCGGCTGATGGTTTGCACCCATCTGAAAAGGAGTATACAATATGGGCTAACCAGTTGAGTAACCATATCTATAAATCATTAAAAAACTAACTCTACCTAAAAAATTCTTATTCTTGCCCTAAACTTGCACGATTTTTTTCGTGTATATATTAAAATGATACGAGACATATGGCAAAGAACTTATTAATCGTTGAGTCACCTGCAAAGGCCAAAACGATTGAAAAAATATTAGGCGAAGACTTTGAGGTAAAGAGCTGCTATGGCCACATACGCGACCTTGAGAAAGATGACATGGGTATTGACATTAAAAATAATTACAAACCCAGATATATTATTCCGGAAGATAAACAGAAGGTTGTCAAAGAATTAAAACAGCTCGCTAAAAAAAGTGATGAAGTATGGCTGGCAACGGATGAGGACCGTGAAGGAGAAGCCATTAGTTGGCATTTGTGCGAAGTGTTGGGTCTGGACCCGAACAACACGAAACGCATCGTTTTTCATGAGATTACCAAACCCGCCATTAAACAAGCTGTTGGCCAACCACGTACAGTAGATATGAATCTGGTGAATGCACAGCAAGCTCGCCGTGTATTGGACAGGATAGTGGGTTTTGAGCTCAGCCCTGTACTGTGGCGTAAAATGAGTATGAAAAACAACCTGAGTGCAGGCAGGGTTCAGAGTGTTGCCGTACGCCTCATTGCAGAACGGGAAAGGGAAATCAACGCTTTCAAATCGCAAAGCAGCTTCAAAGTTGAGGCTATGTTTACCGCAAATGATGTTGCAGGTAAACCCATAAGCTTTAAAGCCGAGGGAAGCAAATTCCCAAATGCAGCTTCTGCAGAACAGTTTTTAAAAGAATGCATAGGTGCCTCCTACAAGGTAAAGGATATACAGGTTAAACCAACGCGCCGCTCTCCGGCCGCACCCTTTACTACCTCTACATTGCAACAGGAAGCCAGCCGCAAACTTGGGTATAGCGTGAGCCGTACCATGCTACTGGCTCAGAAACTTTACGAAAACGGTCACATTACCTATATGCGTACGGATAGTGTGAACTTGAGTTTGACAGCTATGGATGATATCAGGAATACGATCCAGGCTTCATATGGCAACCGGTATTACCAGTCAAGAAAGTATAAGAACAAAAATGAGTCGGCACAGGAAGCTCACGAAGCCATCCGGCCAACTTACATGTCAAATACGACAGTACACGATGCCGATGCCAAACGCCTGTACGAATTGATCTGGAAACGTACTATGGCATCGCAAATGGCTGACGCTGAACTGGAAAAGACCATTGCCAAAATTGGAGTTTCTTCTAATAACGCTGAACTTACAGCTACTGGTGAAGTGTTGAAATTCGATGGTTTTATAAAAGTGTACAGGGAAGATGTGGATGACGAGGATAAGGATGGTGAAGAATCTGCAGAAGGCATGCTCCCACCATTAACTGTTGGCCAGCAATTACCCTTAAAAGAGATGAAGGCAATCGAGCGCTTTACCCGTCCCCTTCCCCGCTATACCGAGGCTTCATTGGTTAAAAAGCTTGAAGAATTGGGAATTGGCCGTCCTT
The DNA here is from genome assembly GCA_966674115.1 of uncultured Chitinophagaceae bacterium. Lineage (GTDB taxonomy): Bacteria > Bacteroidota > Bacteroidia > Chitinophagales > Chitinophagaceae > Flavisolibacter. The sequence continues at coordinate 2,037 of CBKWHA010000175.1, read as the reverse complement.
CTACTTATGCGCCAACCATTTCTACCATTTTGAAAAGAGGTTATGTAGAAAAACGTGATAAGGAAGGGACACCTAGGCTTTACCAGGTGCTGACACTTAGTAAAGACCATATCACTAAGAAAACAGAAACTGAAAATGTAGGAGCAGAAAAGGCCAAATTATTCCCAACCGACCTTGGATTGGTAGTAACAGATTTTTTAAAGCAATACTTCGACGATATTATGGATTATGGCTTTACTGCCAGGATCGAGGGTGATTTTGACGAAGTGGCCAGAGGAAAGCTACGTTGGAATAAAATGATTGATGAGTTTTATAATCCCTTTAAAAAGGATGTAGAAAAAACTATAGAAACGGCAGAACGCATCAAAGGAGAAAGAGAGCTGGGCATTGAACCCCAAAGTGGCAAACCGGTGATAGCCCGTATGGGACGCTATGGTCCAATGGTACAAATTGGAACTGCAGAAGGTGAAGAAAAGCCACGCTTTGCCAAACTGAAATCCACCCAGAGTATTGAAACCATTACGATCGATGAAGCTATGGAACTCTTCCGGTTACCAAGAATGCTGGGTACATTTGAGGGATCAGAGGTAGCTGTGAACATTGGTCGTTTTGGCCCTTACATTGCACATGATAAAAAGTTTTATTCGTTGGGCAAAGAATTTGATCCATATAGTGTGACCCTTGAAGAAGCAATACCTATTATTGAGGAAAAGAGGAAGGCAAAAGACGAGCGGACAATTAAGGTATTTGAAAAGGAAAAATTCCAGATACTGAGAGGTCCTTATGGTCCATACATTAAACAAGGATTGCGTAATTATAAATTAAGCAAAGAACAGCAGGAAAGAGCCGCCGACCTTACTATTGAAGAAGTAAAGAAAACTGTAGAAGAAGCAAAAGCAAATCCACCCAAGAAAGCACCAGCCAGGAAGAAGAAAGGTTAAAGTGAAACGGGAGGTATGAGTTTAAAGGCATATAGTTAGAAATAAGAAGATAGAATTAAGCGAATTTGAGATTTGAAATGAATAAAAAGGAATGATTCTCCTTGTAAGAAATTTCAAATCTCAAATCTCAAATTTCAAATTTGATGGAGGAGACAAGAGAAATATCGGCCTTATTGCAATTGATTGATGACCCTGATGAAGAGGTATTTGGGGCTGTTACTGAGAAAATCGTGGAGTATGGCAAACCTATTATTCCCAATCTTGAAGACCTCTGGGAAAATACCCCGAACGAAACAATTCAAACCCGCATAGAGCTTATCATTCATAAGCTTCAGTTTACCGACCTTACAGAAGATTTCCGCCAATGGAATGTAGCCGGTCATTTTGACCTGATGGTGGGTTCACTTCTTGTTGCAAAATTTCAATACCCGGACCTGGCCACAGCTCCGGTACTTCATGAAATTGAAAAACTCCGGCGGAATGTTTGGCTGGAATTGAACAATTATTTAACACCCTTGGAACAAATCCGGATTACCACCGGTATTCTTTATGGTTATTATGGGTTAAAAGGCACTGAAATTACTTATACCAACATCAATGACTTTTTGTTGAACAAAGTGCTGGAAACCAAAAGAGGCAACCAGTTAAGCAATGGTATCCTATATCTTATTATTTGCGAATTGCTGGATATTCCGGTCAAGGCGATCAGCATTCCCAAACAATTTGTACTCGCCTATTTAAAGCCAGGATACTCGGCAGAGAATGCTGATTTTATTTCCAAGATCGAATTTTATATAGAGCCAGCCAGCGGCCAGGTTTTTTCACATAAAGACATAGAAAGCTATTTTAAAAGAATCTCAGTACCGCCAGTACGTTCCTACTTTAAACCACTTTCGAATAAGAAGATCATCCAATACTTATTGGAAGAATTGTCAAATTGCTTCGACAACGATAAGGATATCTATAAAAAAGACGAGTTATTAAAATTGGCTAAGATGTTGGAGTAGAAATGACTTTTAGATTTAATTGACTATTTAAATTCATTATGGGAAATATAAGCTGGAGTGATAAAAATAACATCCTTTATGAGCGAGTG
>CBKWHA010000174.1:0-11929 GCA_966674115.1 uncultured Chitinophagaceae bacterium | reverse complement strand
ACTTGGCGTCAAGAACCGTCATCCCTTGTTTTTCTAATACCATTTTCACTAAGATTTGACGTAGTAGTTTGTTTGGGAAAAGAATTATAATAATGAAATAATGCATGTAGCCTTGTATCCATAAAGCAACAAGGCCTCTATACATAAATGTTATACGTCAAATCTTAGTGAATAGTCACACTTGAAAGGTTTAGTAAATACTCGCAGACCTCTCTAAACTCAGTATGCCTCTCAGCAGTTGGCGACCACCGTTCAACCCAATGATATTGCTTATTCCTTACTCCTTCTAGTATCCATTCAGCACCATCTTTACCGTGATCGTCGACTCTTGATGGGAGATTCCAAAATCCTGCTCTATCCACCAGTTCTTTAAGTTCCTTCCACTGTTTTAGAGAGACCTTGAAAGTGGTGTCCCTTTTAATTTGTCCCGCTTCATACCCGCCAGCTCCATTGGTAACCTTTGCAAACAAATTGATATTGTTTCCTTGCTTCTGCACCCTGATAGCCACTGGATTATCAAACGACCTAAGCCATGTGAACCGATATATTTCCCTTTCTCCAGTATGATTGTACAAAACAGGCTCACGCATGGCAAAGAGCATATGTGAATACCAACTGTTAACGAAGGAGTCTAACGAGCGTTCCTGATACAGTTCACTTGTAGGTGAATCTATGGGAAAATAAAAGTATGTATATTATCTAAAGCATTTACAAAGGAATAGTATTAAAAATTTCAGAGCTTAAATAATGTAAAACTTTAAAGATGTTGTTTAATAAGCTGTTCTAAACTTTCGGCTAATTCCTCTCGAAAGCCAACGCTTGAAAAGATTATTTTTTATGAATCCAATAGTCATACTTGGTCTCAATATTATGGAGTATTTGTATACTATCATAATCAGGAAATTTAATCATCTGCACATGAAAACAAGGAAAGTTATCTAGCGAATCCTCTCCAACAAGTGTAAAAATTATTTTATTGTCCTCATAGTCCGAATCCTTCGGGAATGGTGAGTAAAGAGCACCTGTAAAAGGAGCATAAGTATTGAAGAGGTCAACATATCTTCTGGACATTAATGCTTTACCCCGCCTGACTTTTGACATAATCTCACCTGTACTATCCTTTTTGTCAAACCTATTATTAATGTAAGTACAAAAACAGAAAAAATAAATCCTGTGATAATTATTAAAGTAATAATCTCTTTCATTTGTTCCGTCTGTATAATCGCCTAATGATAATATTTGGAGTGCCGCCACAGCCTGACCGCTAACGTAGAAGGTATTACCGCTGAGCAGGGAGCCTGTGTTACAGCAGCTACAACTGTTTTTTGTTGTTTAATAGTTGTTTTAAGCCTAAAGATAGCAGAATACCTGCTTTTGCGGCAATATTGGGTGTTAGCAGCATTTTACCTTTTTGCTGGTACCAGCAACATTAGCAAAAACAAAAGAACAACAGAAATAATAACGTAAATCATTAAATATATGTTGCCTTTCCTTATTTGCTCTTCGTCATACTCCAGATATTAAATCTCTTTGGGTCTGGCCATAAAAGCCACTATAAAAAAGACTGGCAAAAGAAACAAAGCGAGCTTTCCGTATTGCACAGGACGTGAGTCACCTTGTCTCATAGGTAAAACCTCTTCCACTTTCCCCAACAAAATTAGAATTTGAAGCATGTCTGTGCAATCATATTGTCAGAAACGAAACCTCATTTACTGCGTGGTCTGTAGATGTCGGTTACAATTCCCCTTATGGTTGTTTTGCCAATATTTTTTCCTGAATCTGATAACGGACCATTTATTAAAGCCATACCTGTTGGAAATGTAAGTGTGTCCTGTCTTCCTGTAGCTTGAATAAATAGTGCAACTGTACCGCCTTGAACAACATAAAATGTATGGTCAGGATGTGAGTGTAATGCCCATGTTTCTCCCGGCTCTGCCGTAAACTCATACATTTTTACTCCCAATGTGTCACCCAGCTTTTTAATAGCTTTTCCGCCCACCTGATAAGCGTCCATTGCTGGATCGTATGCGGGCATTGAAGTGGTGTCTCGATTTGCAGCAACTTGTGTTGTGTCTTTATCATTTTTGTCTGAAGTGGTTGCAGGTTGGTTGCAGCTAATGAAAAACAAAACTGAAACCAATACCAGAAAGCGAATGTTGGTTTTGATTTGTTGCATGGTTTGATTTTTTAAAATGAAAAACTAGTTTGTCATACGAACTTTTCCAGGAGGATGCCGGCATGGCTGCTTACGATCAAAGGTGTTAACGAAGTGGTGGCAGTTCGTGTTCCACCTGTTTAAGCTAAGATAGCTTGATTATCTGAATCTCAGAAGTTGATTAACTTCCTATGGCCACCATTTTGTGAATATTCTTGTTGTGCGCATTGTCTCTTTTCAATTAATGTTTCAATTTCCTTTTTGATGAGAAAGATAGATGATATATCCGAATTGACAAGAACTATAGCGCCTTCCCGTGTCCAAAATTGAAATGTTTTATAGTTCTGTGATGGCGTAACCGTGCGGAGACTCAAACAATCATAAGACAATCCCCCCCGGAAGCATCAAAGTCCCAAAGCCGTCAACATATACTGTTTTTGAAATCGTATCGGTTGACGTATGGACAGCTTTACCTTTAACATAGGAGGTATCAACAACTACAATATTCGTTATCTCAAATTGGGTATTGAACCGTACAGGAAACCTTAGAAATTCGTCTGGGGGGAGGTTATGCTGGTACCATTCTGTGGTATCAAAGGATATTCTGTCCCGACCCTCGGAATAATATTTTTGGTTGGAGATTGAAAACACGGGATAGTCGATTGCTGTTACACCGGGTTCTTTAAGTGTGAGAGAATTGGATGGAAATCGGGTTGCAAGTTGTGGGATTTTGGTAACAGAAAAAACCATATCACTTCCCTCAAGATAAAAGGGCCGTTTCCTAAAGTCATAGACATTAGGTCCGCCGGTTTTTCCAATATTTACAGGCTGGCTGGAGCTATCAATAAAAATCCGAATGTTGCTACCATCTGAAAAAATGGCTTTAATATGATTCTCCGAAATAGTGATTGCTTTTGTTGTACATCCTTCTAATATTATCCATGAAATAAGTAAAAATCTCGAAAGTGATTTTAGGTATCGCATGATAAAAGGCGTTTAAAAATGTGTACGGCGTTGCACACAACAACGTCCGCGCAATGGCGCTATGGTGGCATTCCGTGATTCGTCCTGCAGGAACGTCAGCCGGGTAAAGATATATTGCTGAATTTATATTCCAAAGCTGACATGGCATCCGAAAGTTGAAACTGTAGTTCATTACTATCCAGCTCCCTTCGTGAGTCTTTAGCTTTGGTTGTCTTTCGGATGATCTTCGGTTTTCAACCTTCTGCACTATTCACTTTTTAATGCCATATGAAACATTAGAAATGCAAACACAACCCCAGCTAATGATCCAAAAATGTCATACCAGTCAAATACGCGCCCTGATTGGTATTGATCTCTTATTTCATTCAAAATCATAAGCAACAGTGTAACAATGCATGAAATACCAAAATGCCTTAAGGGCTTATTGAGCCTCATCCTATTGCTGACATAGATAAATGGCATGGCGAATGCCAAACCAAAATTGGGTAAAAAGCCGAGGATAAATAGAGCAGAATTTTGATCACGAAAATTCAGTCTTAAGAATTTCGATAAATACAGAATGATACCAACAATAATAGCTCCGGCAACAATTGCCCTTCCCCTTTTTGCATTTTTGAAGGTCGTCGCTCGATACTTGTCTTCGGGAGTCATCAGTCACCTTTTTGGGGCTTTTCGTCTATTCCGCTATTATGTTAGCGGTCCGCTGTTCTTTTTTTGTCATTTGCATATTCCAAAATGTCACCCGGTTGGCAGTCTAATGCTTTACAAATTGCGTCTAAGGTGCTAAAACGAATTGCTTTCGCCTTACCTGTCTTTAAGATAGAAAGGTTAGATAATGTCAAATCAACTCTTTCAGAAAGTTCATTCAGAGAAATTTTTCGTTTTGCCATCATCACGTCTAAGTTTACAATGATCGGCATAGCTTAAATTGTTAAGTCATTTTCAGATTTCATATCCATGGCTTTCTGCAAGATTTTTTCAAATATCGCCGCAGCAGTTGCAACTACGATAGAAACGAAAGTAGTCACGATACAAATGGCAATAAAACCGGCAGGGTCGTCCTCTTTATTATGTGTTATTCTTATATATAGTCCTGCTGTCGCAATTAAAATACTTAAAACGATTGCACAATACTTTATGCTCTTTAAAGTTCCAACAGAATCTGGTGAGAATACTTTATTTTGACCGATGTATCCAAGTAATTTGAACGCCTTATACAGCGCAACAAAAAAAGCTATTGATGCTGCGTATCCATACAAGATAAACGGGTCAGAGTAAATGCTGAACAAGTCTAGATTTGCGGCTCTTCCCTCGGTTAACGGAAACCAAATCAAAATGGCAAGCGCCACAATGCCGATAAGCACGATGACTGCCTGAAGAAATATCGTTGAAATTCTTTTCATAATGATTTTGCAATTTAAAATTCTACTGTAAACATAATAAATAATTATTGATAAACAGTAAATATTTGCCGCTATTTATAAAATATTGGAAATTTAAACCTCTTTCTCTTATCAAACTGATTTGCAAATTCTGAACTTGAATTGTCAGACGGTTAGAATTAGCCGGCTCGTCCGTTGCTGATTAAAGATACAAAAGCTCATTGTTTATTCTGTTGCTTAACGTTATTCATCTGCCGAAACAGAAGCTCAATAGCGAACAAAAAGCTGAGAATATATTCGTCGCTCCGCCATATTGCCAATGCAATGTTAACGGCTGTACTTTACACTTAGTTTTATTTCTTATTGATAAAATTAGAAACGGATTTACTCTGATCTCTTTACACGTCATTTTGTGTCAGACGTTCCTCCTTTTGGGTTAAAACGCAGGCATCAGGTCAAGCTACTTTTGTTTTGTCAAAATGCAATTAAAGATGACGCATAAAGCTAAACTTAAAAGAAGCATTATCAACATGAATGGGGGAAGGCTGTTTATGATGCATATCGATTATCATTGAAACAGTTTAGTGCATAAACATTATCCAACAATTTATAAATATTCAAAAAATAAAATCATGGAATTAAAAGGAAAAACAATATTGATAACCGGCGGAACAGCTGGTATAGGGCTTGAAGCTGCAAAACAATTTTTATCCAATGGTGCAAAAGTGATCATTACCGGCAGAAAGCAGGATAAACTGGACGAAGCCAAAAAAATGTATCCTACACTGACCGCAATAAAAAGCGATGTCGCCAATGCAAATGATGCTCAGTTACTTTTTAATAAGATTAAGGAGCTTGGAGGAATTGATATCCTGTACAATAATGCTGGCGTTATGAGCTATCCACCAAATATGGGGATAGCGAATGACAAACATTTTGAATTGGCAAAGTATGAAATGGACATTAATTACCTGGGTGTGATCCGCCTGAATAACCTGTTCATTGAAATGCTGAAGTCAAAGAAAGAAGGGGCCATTATCAACACCTCTTCCATTTTAAGCTATGTGCCATTGAATCTTAGTGCGACCTATTCTGCCAGCAAAGCGGCCATGCACTCTTATACAGTGTCGCTGAGAGATCATTTGCAAATACTGCACAGCAAGGTGAAAGTGTTTGAGCTATTACCACCTGTGGTGGCAACAGGTATGACGGAAAACATGGAGTCAAAAGGAATCCCGCCGGAAAAATTGGTAAACGCATTGATCGCCGGGATCAAAAACAATCGGTTCACTATACGTGTTGGTGACACGAAATTGGTTTACGTATTTAACCGTTTATTTCCTAAACTGGCATACAGATTAGTAAATCCTGCAAAAAATGCCCGGCTGCTTCAACCGTAAACAAATTTTCTCTTCACATCATAATATTGAAAGATTATGACAACAAATATTTTAGCCCCGGCAACAGACGAACTGCATACCATTCTCACCAATCAGAGGAATGCCTTTTTGAAGGATGGTCCACCTACACTTGAACAGCGACGGGCTGATTTGAAAAAATTTAAATTACCTTTTTACCATCTTATTTTTACCGGCAGTACAGCGGTGGGAAGATCTGTGATGAAAGCGGCAAGCGAAAACCTTGTGCCCGTTACTCTGGAATTGGGAGGTAAATCGCCTGTCATTGTTTCTAAAGGTTATTCTCTGGAAAAAGCAGCCTCTCGTATTGTATATGGAAAGCTCCTAAGTGGCGGGCAAACCTGTATTGCACCTGATTATGCATTGGTGCATGAAAGTGAAGTTGATGCTTTTATCAAAGCATATGATCACCATGTAAAATTGGCTTATCCTGAAGGGCCAACCAGCGACGACTATACTTCAATTGTGAACGAACAACAATATACAATCTTAAAGGAACTGATTGATGATGCTCAAAGCCATGGAGCTAACATAATAGAAGTGGGAGTTCGCCCTGGAGATGCATCAAAACGCCCTTATACAATGGCTCCGCTTATTGTGTTGGGGGTAACGGATGAAATGCGTATTGCAAAAGAAGAAATTTTCGGACCTATATTACCAATACTTGCTTATAATTATATTGACGATGCCATTAACTATATAAATGCCCGGCCAAGACCATTAGCACTTTATTTTTTCACTCATGATGATGAAGATAAAAGAAAAGTTTTGAACAGAACTACCTCTGGCAATGTAACGATTAATGGAACATTTTCTCATATTGCACAAGATGATCTTTCTTTTGGAGGCGTCGGCGAAAGCGGTATGGGTGCATATCATGGCATAGAAGGTTTTCGAACACTCAGTCATGCCAAAGGAATTTACGAACAGGGAACTTGGAACGGCATGGATCTTCTTCATGCTCCCTTTACTAAAAATACGGATAGGCTTATTAATCTCTTCCTTCGCTAATTCGTTAACTTTAAGAGCAATGAAACATTTTAAATCCATTAGTGAAATGGCAGTTGCCAACAATTTGCCATTGCCCGAACATCCTATGTTGGGTCTGTTGCGAATCAATCGTGAAATCAAAATAAATAATGCAGAATACACCAGCGATTTCTATATGATTGGCTTAAAAAAAGTAAAATCTGGTTACGTATTATATGGCAGAACCAAATTTGATCATGAAACCGGCTCTATGATTTTTATGAAGCCACGTCAGGTGGTGGAAATGCGGAATTTAGAATTTGAAGAGGATGGATATATTTTAGTTTTTCATGAAGATTTCCTGATTGGACATTCATTGTATGAAGACATACAGCGTTATTCTTTTTTTGATTACGAAACAAATGAAGCCCTTCACCTGGCACCAAAGGAAGAAAAAATTATTTGGAATATTTTTCACACAATAGAACAGGAATATAATAATAGTGAAGATGAATTCAGCAAAGAAATCTTTCTCGCAGGCATCAATTCGATGCTCAAATATGCTGAACGGTTTTATAAAAGGCAATTCATCAACCGAAAGCAACTGTCCGGGAAAACCGTAACAGAGTTTAATAAAATCTTACAAAAGTATATTAAAGATGGTTCCCTTTCTGACACTGGATTGCCGTCTGTTGGGGATTTGGCAAACAGGTTGAATATTTCTTCACGGTATCTCACTGATTTATTGAAAATAGAAACGGGTAAAACTGCGATTGAACTTATTCATATTGCTCTCATAGGCGAAGCTAAAAACAGGTTGAGAAAAAAAGATAAAACCATTTCTGAAATAGCATACGATTTAGGATTTGAAAACATGTCTTACTTCTCCCGGCTTTTTAAAAAAGAAACAGGCATGTTACCCTCAGACTTTAAAAATCAATTTTTAAATTAACTATTGAAAAGTATTGGTTATTGTTGCTATTGACGTTATGGGATTAGAAGTTATGACCTATGAAATTGTAGGTGTCGAAATGTATAGCAGCTAACTTTTTAACAGCTTTAAGCAGGAGTGGTAGTCTGAGTAATTGCAGCTTCACTTCTGCACTAAGATGAATAAAGTTAGACTGTTCAGCCCATTTTCCAAATCCACTATTGTTTAAAACTGCTTGTTATGGGCAGGCAACTTTCTTTAAGCCAGTTCCACTACAATATTATTAACAAGCATGTTTAGCCTGATTCAGATGGTACTTTCAAGCGAGGGAATAATTTTGAATAAGCTAAATCCCCCTGTTTAAGTCATATAACTTACCATTTATTTTATCATAATTCTTCTGCCGTTCATAAAACCCATGAATGTTAACTCCTTTATTTCTCCCTTCAAAATCTAAAATAGGACCTATACTCTTTATCTTTCCACTGGCAGTAAATGCTATTGTATAAATAAGAACTTCCTTGCCATTGATCCGGTGAAAAACGTTAAGAAAGCTGGCAGAATCCGGAATAGATGAGTAGCTATTATCGAAATAACTTAACGATGCAATGTATACCGAATCTAAAGGAAGCACATCCAAATAGTGATCTATGTTGTAAATGAGGGCTAATTGAAAATCCAAGCTTAACATTGGATGTTGCTTGGCTCCTGTATCAATAATGTAATTGAGATCAAAATATGTTTTAAGGAAATCTTTATATTGATTGGTCAAAACTTTGGTGGAAGTACTATCAAAAGAACTAAGCGATTTGGTCTTATGAGCTTTTAGGTAATGTATCGATTTAGTAATAATTTGAAAATTACGACTTTCCTCTGATGTGAATTTTCCTGCTGGAATCTGTCCAAACACAGCATCTGTTAAATGAATAAATACAATTAAAAGGAATGTGGATGTTTTCATACTTATATATTTCAGTTTTGGTTTAAAGGCGTTTTTGCCCATAATTATAGGTATTTCTGCCATTGGTGGCAGTCTGGGTTACACCTGTTTGGTTAAAGATATACTGTTTATTAATGATTTAAAAGTGGATTATAGTCATACAGCCATCATTGCTGAAACATTTTATGTTGTGCGAAGCTGTCAATTTTAAAGGTGTTGCCGAACTAGTACCAATTAAATTACGAATCCTATTTTGTACTTGAATTGGAAGCCCTTTCCTTATCCAAATTTTAGAGTCAAAATATTCTGTCCATCCTTCGACCTCAAAAGGGAAGTTGATTCGCCCTGGGATTAAGCTTGAGAGGTACAGCAAATCAGGAATCTCACGATCTTTTGTTTGCAAACAATCTAAAGTGCTTCTAATTCTGATTGTGATATGGGTGCCTATTACTTCATTATTCAAAATGACATACGTAATAAATGGTTCAAGGTTTCCATATGATCGCAAGCGCCCCTTATATATATAAAAACTATCAACGTACCCCTTTTCATCAAACCGCCAAGAAGTCTGTTGGAATTTGATTTGTAAGATCTTTTCGATCTGGTTTGAATCGAATTCTCCATAGTAAAAACCATTGAGAAATTCAATTAGCTTTAGATCCAACCACTTTTTCTTCGATGCTTGCTTCAAAGTTGGCCCTGTAAGAGAGCACCCACTTTTCGTGCGATACATAGAAATGAGACTGTCAACAAAGGATTTATTTTGCTGCCAAACAGGCGGCTGACTGTTACCCGATACAAAAATTGCCAATCCCAATATCAAAAAAACACCGCGCATATTATTAAGTAGGTTTCGCACAACGTTCAAAGATATTTGAGAAACGTTTTTGATAGCTTTATGCAGTAGTGGCAGTCTGGGCTACTATCACTTAAATTCTGCGCTAAAGCTGATTAAAGATAGGCAGTTCAGCCTATGTTCAAAGCCACTATTGCTAAAAACTGTTTGTTAGCTGATGTTTTTGAGCCTTATTACGCCTTCTATTTCATTAAAGCCGAACAGATCAGGATCTGAAACAAACTGCCTCATTAGACTTTCTATTTCATATTCTGAAATACCTTGTGGTACTTTTATCCCTTCAAATTGAGTTTGAAAAATTTCTGTTTTGAAGTCATACTTAAACTCATAATCGCCAGAGTAGGCCAATGCAATCTTGCCCTCCCATTTAATGTCGTAAAACCGCTCCTTCTGACTATTCAAGAACGTGATTTTATGTTCAGCGCAGTCATCATGCCCCAGAAGATAAATGTGAAAAGGTGGGTCTTCATTAATATCAAATGCTGCTGGTCTTGGTAACTTATCAGCTTCAAATACTTTGGTGGCTAAATTTTGAAAATCGAGTTTCTTGCTACTTGTCCCTACAAGAATTCCAGCTTTTTCGTTCCAATAGGTTGATGACAATATACATTGGTGATAATTAGCCCACACAATCTTTGCCTTCCAACCTTCCGGGTCTTCTTCAATGTCTTCAATGACTTCACTGTCATCTTCTTCGTAATATGGCTTGGTTTTCAAATGTAGGTCAAACCAAATCCCAGTATTCGGTTCAAGTCTGCCACTCCAGACAAACTCTTCCAGTAGATGTCCTTTCGGGTAAGGATTATTCAAAAAATAGATTCGACTTTCATTGCTCATGGTTTTAAAATATCAGCTAATGTTTCTCGCAGCTTTGTGAAGGCTGGAAGTCTGAAATGCTGCTCCAGAGCCTTTGCATTGCTGCTTAATCGTAGTTTCTGGCTTAAAGATAATACGGATGCCCTGCTTTCTCAAAACTGCTTTGTTGTAGGCAGTGCTAAGCGAGTCCCCGTAATATTTCAAGTCGATTGCTTGGTGCATTGGGAGATAAAAAGTCGGGAATTGTTTTAGCTGTTCTTCTCGGCCTACTCAGAAGTTCGACAGGCCACTCTGCGAGTCTTTGCTTTTTAACATGTACGTATTTTCCAGGTTCAGGCTCGTCGATATACTCTTCTTGCAGCACAAGTGCTATTGGCGCTTCTGTTCCTGTATTTTCTTCAGTGTATTTAAGAGCTTCCTCATACGTTTCGAAAACATAGTAGTAATCATTACCTTCCTCAATATCAGGAGCGCCGTTTTCAGGATGACACCAAACACGGTACTCTAATACATCATCCCACACATATCCGCCGCCTGCTTTTACCAGTGCTGGATATTCGCCAATTAAACTTGGGTCTTTGACCTTTGGATATTTTGACATTTTTTCTTTGCTGTATCTATTTGCTGCTTTATTATTTAGACTGTACAATCATTGCCTACAACGATTTTAGGAGATTGGCGAAGGCAGGGTAGTCTGGGTTACTGTGCCCTCATTTACTTCCTGATGTTTCTTATTGTTTATTGTTGAAAGTTAGTTATTCTCCCCAGCTTTTGCTAATCTCTTTGTTAGGCGCTTTGCTCTTTCGCCTGTAATAAAAATCGTTATTTATCCAAATTCCTTCCTTGTCTGGTCTAAGGATATAGTCTTGCCGAAGTGTCCCTTTGGGTAAAAATACTTCAAGACCGTGAAGGCCTTTAGTGACATCATGGGTCTTCCTTAGTTCAGTAACAGATGGTCTGTTTTTCCTGCTGGGGGTTTTATTAATTATGCTGGAGTCAACATCGGTAACGATTTTTGGAGGCTCAAAAATGGAAAAACCAATATAGTCATAATCTACGAGCTGAGTCTTTGCAATAAAGAAGTCAGTTAATTTAATGATTTTCCCTTTATAGGTAAGAAAACCTCCATCAGAGGCAGAATACCACCTCTCGCCCTTGCTGTCAATGTAAACTGGAATCTTATTGACAGTTATAGTGCCTCCTTTGATGGTTACTTCAACTTGGTGAAACCATTTTTGACTTGGAAAGCTGTCTCTCATGAAAAAGTTCACACTGCCTGAAGTGTCTACTGTAAGGCCGTTTAATTCAAAAGCGTAGTAAGTTCCATCTATACTCTGTCCTTGTCCATAGGCTGCTGATAAGAAAAGAGTTAGGAATATAATTATTCTTTGCATAAAAGGAATAGTCAGATTAGCATTGCGCCTAACGGAGATGAGGCTTTCCAAAGTGGCAGCAGTCTGGGTTACTGTCGTTGAGCC
>CBKWHA010000173.1:0-12027 GCA_966674115.1 uncultured Chitinophagaceae bacterium | reverse complement strand
GCGGAAATGAGGGTGGTTTTACCTGCCCCCATGTCACCATGAAAGGCAAAAACCTTTGCATCTCCTACCGTTTTCCAAAACGTCAGGGCAAACTCATCTAATTGTTCCAGGTCAACTTTCTTAATCATATTGCAAAGAAAAGAAAATGAGAGTTTGTAGTTTATTGTTTGTGGTTTATAGTTAAGGCTTAGTGTTTAAGACAATTCTTATAGAATTAGGTAAAATTTTCAATTTTAACATTGTTTGCAACAGGGTTGAAAAGATAACACCTTGTGAATTTACCAGCCCGGAAAGGGTTGGGTAAATTTGCATAAAGACCAATAGAATGGAAAAAGTTCAATGGAAAGTAGAAGGCATGCACTGTGCCAACTGCGCCTTGACTGTTCATAAATACCTGCAGAATCACGGTGCTGCTAATGTTGCCGTAAATGTGATCGATGGCGATGTTTCCTTCGACATCGTCAATGGGAAATCTTCGCAAGAAACCTTAGCAAAGGGAGTAGAGTCTCTTGGATATAAAGTAGAATCAGGTAAAAAAGATCCTAACACAAATAAACCATTTCTATCTTCAGACCTTAACCGGTTCTTATTTTGTCTGCCTTTTACCGCTATTTTATTATTACATATGGTGCCGGGCCTGCATTTACCTATCTTAATGAATCCATGGGTACAACTGGCTTTAACGCTGCCCGTATTCATTGTTGGTATGCGGCACTTCGGACGTTCCGCTATTAAAAGTATCCGTAACAGGGTACCGAATATGAATGTACTCATTACCGTAGGTGCATCTTCTGCTTTTATTTACAGCCTTATCGGCGCTGTTTTCAATTTAGGTGCAGATTACCTGTTCTTTGAAACAGCCGCCACCATTATAACCCTGGTATTTCTTGGCGAATATCTTGAAGAAACATCCATCCGGTCAACACAGCGTTCGCTGAAAGCTTTGGTAAAATCGCAGAAGGTGATGGCCAATATGATTGCCTTTGACGATAAATACCAGGAAGTGATCTTTCCGGTAGAAAACACCCAGTTGAAAGCAGGGGACCTGATATTGATACGGGCAGGCGAACAAGTACCTGCCGACTGTAAAGTATTGTGGGGTGAAACCCAGGTAAACGAAGCCATTATTACCGGGGAGAGTGTGCCTGTTTTCAAAACCAAAAAAGATAAATTGATCGGAGGCAGCATACTGGAAGATGGCACCATTAAAGCACAGGTAACGGCAGCGGGGAATGACACGGTACTTTCTAACATTCTCAATCTTGTAAAAAAGGCCCAGGGTGAGAAACCGCCGGTTCAGCAGTTGGCAGATAAGATCAGCGCGGTGTTTGTACCTGTAGTTTTATCCATTGCAGCCATCACCTTGGTCGCCAACTGGTTGATCTTAGGTGCGTTTACACCTGCACTCATGCGCAGCATTGCCGTTTTGGTAATAGCCTGTCCCTGTGCTATGGGATTAGCCACACCCGCAGCCATTGCTGTGGGCTTAGGACGTGGTGCCAGGAATGGTATCCTTTTCAGGAATGCGAAAAGTCTTGAATTGTTTAGAAATATCACTCAGGTAGTATTTGATAAAACAGGGACCCTGACGACAGGAGCGTTTGTTATAGGCAACTGGAAGGCCATTGGCATTGATGCAGAAGAATTCAAGCGGATCGTTTTTTCTCTTGAAAAATATTCTAATCATCCACTGGCTAAAAGCATCATACGACACTGGAAAACAGACCATGAGATCAGATGGCTGCAAATAGAAGAAATAAAAGGCAAAGGGATGCGGGCAACGGATAAGGAAGGCAACCGGTACACTGCAGGTTCTTTTGCCGTAGCCAAACATCTTACCAATGATCATTCGCATAACGTTTATGTTGTGCGTAATGACGAATTAATCGGTTGGGTAGATCTAGAGGATGAATTGCGGCCAGAAGCAAAAGAAGTGGTTCGGTACCTGAAGTCAAAAAATATCAAGACTATTTTATTGAGTGGTGACCGCCTGAAAAAAAGCCAGCATATAGCAGAAGCACTTGAACTGGATGAAGTAATTGCCGAACAAACGCCAGAACAAAAACTTCAAACCATTGCAGACCTGTCGGCCAAGACACCTACGGTGATGATAGGCGACGGTATAAATGATGCCCCTGCTCTCGCGAAAGCAACTATCGGTATTTCTATGAGCGAGGCTTCACAATTGGCTATGCAAAGCGCGCATGTAGTGCTGATGAACAGCGGACTTAAAAAACTGCCTACAGCGCTTGGGTTGGGAAGGCATACTTACCTGACCATCAAGCAAAACCTCTTCTGGGCATTCTTATACAACATCATCGCCATTCCTGTTGCCGCTTTCGGGTTTTTGATCCCCACATTTGCCGCATTGGTTATGGGCTTAAGCGACGTGGTTCTGGCAGCCAACTCGGTAAGATTGTTTGTGAAGAAAGTAGAATAATATTAGGTACTTCGCATTTCTAACTTACTTTCTTGACAGACATTCATTCCATACTACAGCAATACTGGGGTTATGATGATTTCCGTCCGCTCCAAAAGGAAATTATTGACTCCGTTTTAGACGGAAAGGATACGCTGGCGCTATTGCCCACTGGCGGTGGTAAATCAGTTTGTTTCCAGGTGCCAGCCCTGACCCGGGATGGTATTTGCTTAGTGGTGTCGCCACTGATCGCTCTGATGAAAGACCAGGTGGAGAACCTGAATAAAAAAGGCATCCTGGCAGCAGCCATTTATTCGGGCATGTCGAGGAGGCAAATTGTACAGACGTTGAAGAATGTGGCATATGGCCCTTATAAATTCCTGTATGTATCTCCGGAACGGATAGAAACTTCCCTGTTCCTTGAGTACCTGCCTGCAATGGAGGTAAACCTCATTGCCGTTGATGAAGCACACTGTATTTCACAGTGGGGATACGACTTCAGGCCTCCTTACCTGCGTATTGCGGCATTGAGAGAACATTTACCAGACGTTCCCGTACTGGCACTGACAGCTTCTGCCACAGAAGAAGTACAAAAAGATATTTGCAAACAACTCCAGTTTAAACACCGCAACACTTTCCGGCAATCTTTTGAAAGAAAGAACCTGAGTTATAGCGTTTTTAAAGCTGAGGCCCGTTTGAATAAACTGGTTGATATCCTGTCAAAAGTGCCGGGAACGGCTATCGTTTATTGCAAAAGCAGAAGGCGTACCGTAGAAATTGCTAGCCTTTTACAAATGCACGGATTCTCTGCCCAATACTATCATGCGGGGTTAACTAATGAAGAGCGGGCAATACGACAACAAGACTGGATTCAGAATAAAACAAAGATTATTGTATGCACGAATGCCTTTGGCATGGGTATCGACAAGCCAGATGTTCGCCTTGTTGTGCATGTTGATATTCCTGACTGCCTGGAGAATTATTACCAGGAAGCAGGCCGGGCAGGAAGAGACGGTAAGAAATCATATGCAGTATTGCTGCACGACGACAAGGATATAGAAGAGTTATTGGAGTTGCATACCAAACGTTATCCCTCTTTTGATCAGATCAAGGAGGTTTATAACGCCCTTGTAAATTATTTGCAAATCCCTGTGTACAGCGGACAGGATGTGAGCTATACTTTTCGGTTTGAAACCTTCGTCAGGAACTTTAAACTGGACGGCTTTACTTCCTTATATGCTTTAAAAGCACTTGAACAGGATGGATGGATCGATTTCAATGAAAAGAGTTTTGTTCCTTCAACTGTTGTTTTCACTACATCTAAACAACAATTGTACGAATTTGAAAAGATCCATCCTCAATACGAGTCTTTGCTAACGATCATGTTGCGCACATATGGAGGCATTTTTGATTATCCTGCTTTTATTTCGGAGCAATTGTTAAGTCGCCTTTTGAGAAAAAATGTGGAGGAGATCAATCAGTTATTAAAAGAGATCACAGCATTTCATATTATCCACTATATACCACAAAATGATGAACCACAGATCATCTTCAGAAAGAACCGTGTACCGGTGAATGATCTAACTATGGACCTTACTGCCTATAATAAACGCAAAGAGGCATTTATCCGGCGCGTAAAGACCATGGTAGGTTATACAAGATGTACTGGCTGCAGAAGCAGTTTTATCAATCATTATTTTGGGGATAAGGCCGGCAATGACTGCGGTGTTTGCGATCATTGCCGCCGACAGCCATCAGTACCGTTATCTAACCAGGAATTCAAAGAGATTGCTTCAGCTATCATAAAACATCTTTCTGAAGCCTCTTTATCATTACCGGCATTGTTGACAAAATTGAATGGTATTCACAAAGAAAAAGCAAAAAAAACTTTGCACTTCCTGCAAGCCGAACAAAGGGTATCCTTTAATAAGGAAGGCCAGATCCTGCTCAGCAGCTAATTGTGGTGATTTACCAAATCCAGGTTACCCAGGCTTTAGCATCTTTGGCGCTTACCATATCATAAGAATCCTGCCCGGTCTGAACCAGGTAATAGCCGCTGGGTTCTGTAAACTGGTCCCTGGTATTGGCCATTATGGTTGTTGATTCTGCAGATGGGGAAGTTCCAAAATTACCGCCGGCGAAAGTAAATAAGATCCGCCCGTCGTTGGTAAATGTTGGAGAAAGCGCAGGACCATAAACAGATAAAGCACTACCAGCTACAAAAACAGCGGCAGCAGCATCCACACCATTATTATTAACAGTGGCTACATCAGCCCAAAACAGCAAATAAAAATAGTTGGGTATTCCTGCCAGGTTATAGGCATCTTCTACGCCATTCACTGTAAAGCCGGTTGGAGAAATCCAATAAGTGCCCTGGTCAACAGAACGTTGCCACCACCTTCTTGGTGCCTGCAAGTCAACCTTTAGCGGTTTGTTGGCACCTGAAATTACAGCCTGCGTATTGTTTACCGAAACATTAATAACACTATTGGTTGCATCATATGAAATATTAGTAAAGCCGTTAAAGTTGTTTACACCATCACTGAAAGGAGTAAGGAACTGTATCCCATTGATTGTATAATAATATCCGGTAGTAAAGCTTTGAACATTACCGTTATTGTTTACCCATGATAGCGTGATGGTACGCGTAGCCTGATTTACACTGATTTCATATGATCTACTGCCTACAGTAAACTGCTTAAAGTAATTGAGTAGTTTGCTTATGTTCTTAAATGCCAGCGCGTTGCCCAACTGCTTGTTATTAAATGCGTCAGCCTCCTGCTTTGTGGCCTTTATTAATACAGCTTTGCTACCGTGAAACCTGCCGGTTAGCTTGATGCTGTCGCCGGAAACACCATCCAAAGCAAATTCAAAGTCAGACTGCAGCCCCTGCCCGTCAGCCCCTCCATTTACAGAACCATCCGGATCAGCCAGTAGATGCACATATGAATAAGTATCAAAAATGAGTGCAGGCTGCTGTAAAGCTTTCAGTCGATAGCTGCTTTCCATCAGGGTAACTGCAGATGCAGAATCAAAATCTGAAAACATCTGTACCCTGTTTTCATTATTGAATTTAAAATAAAAGCTGTAAGCTCCGCCCGCGGCAGGATATATGATTGCCTTCCAACCGTTTTCAGCACCAGCAAGTTTTGACTGATAGTCAGCCAAAGTTGCATTTAAGCGTTCATCAGGCGATTGATCAAATACGTTATCGTCATCTTTCTGGCAGGACGTAAGTCCGGCCACTGCCAGAAGAAGATATAATAAAGCTCTTTTCATATTTGGTTATTGAGGAGATATAGGTTTGTTAATCGTGAATGGTCAATGGTGAATGATTATTTAATCATGGTTTCAATGGACGCCCGTGTTCTAGCCTGAAGCCGGTAAAAATCGACATTCCATACCTGTTTAAAATAGGTAACCACCATTGCTTCCTTTTGTCTCAGGATGCTCTGGGCTTCTGCATTTGGAATTGAGTTAATGATCGCATCGAAACCTGCTTTTCCTTCTACCAGCATAGTGGCAATCATCTCTACGAAATCCTCATCAGGTGCTGACATGGCATAGTCGGTAATAAAGCCGGTAGCTCTTGCCTGAGGAATAGAAACGTTATTCCAGTTGGCAGTGTACAGACCAACGCTGATCCTTTTATAATCTTCAGGGTACAGCACATTCTGATGAAGAATATGTCCAAACTCGTGGTGAATGGTATGAAACATTTGTTTGATGTTGAATGAATCGGAAGGCACAAAGCCAGGCATTCCTTTAATTCTAAAGTCATTCAACACATACAAGACCACTTTGCGGCCACCTTCTGCAGTACCCAAAACAATAGTGCCATCAGGATTATAGCTGGCGCTACCTACCAATGCAAAAAACTTCGGTGTATATTTCTTAAAGAACACATCACCTGCTTCTGCGATATAAGGATTGATCCAGGCCTTTCTCACAGAACTTAATACCGGTATCACCTTATCCTCTCTTGGAGGTACAAGTGTTCTGTTTAATGCCAATTCGAACTGGTCCCACTTATACTTGGCCGCAATATTAAAAGGCGTGGTAAGGCTATCATTGATCCATTTATCAATTGCGCCCGGAACCCAGGTATCGCCACCTAAACCTGAAATATCATCCACAACAAGATCATCTTCCTTATCGCAGGAGGTAAACGATACCAATGCAAAGAAGAAAAGTGCTATTTTAAAAAGTTTCATGTAGTAATTGTATTTATTAATTAGTTTACCGGTTGACTGTTTTTATAAACATTATCTGGGATTCTGATCAACACCAGAAGTTTTTGCGGATGCAGGTATTTGAAACACTCTCCGCAAATCGTCTGATTCAAGTGTCAGGGTTTGGCCATCTATTGTGGTATGCTGCACCGGAACACCATAACGCAGCAAGTCAAACCAGCGCATCCCTTCCTGTACATATTCGGCTCGTTTGAAATCGAGCAGGGCTAAAAGCGCATCTAAACGAACATTGCCCGAACCATAATAGTTCTGCAATTTTGATTCGTTGACAATATGGTTGTTTGCATTGTAATTAACGATGCGTGTACTTGCATAGGTGTTCAGGTCGGCCAATGTTGCATTCAGGTTATTCAGGAAAATATTAGCCTCAGCCCGGTTGAATAAAACTTCTTCTGCAGTAAATAAAGGCACCATTACATAAGGTAGCCCCGTATTGGCATTCACAGTCAGCCGAACAAAGTATTCATTGATCTTAGGGATCAGGTAATTGTTTGTTCCAGCAGTGTACAAATGATTGGTAAATGCATACCTGCCACCGGTTACATTCTGACCTAAAATTTCATCCTGCTTTGCAGCATCAAGACCATAACGAACTGTGTAGTAGTTCCTTGCCCAGATGGAACTGGTTTCCACCAGCAACAGGTTGGCAGGCTCGGATGCCCTGGCGTAGGTCGCAAACAGTTCATTATACGTCATGGTTAAATAAGTAGTATTCCATGGCCGCAGAAAATCCACAACATTGCTACCAGAAAATACCTGGTTGGCGTGTTCTACCACTTTTTCATATTCACCTTTGAACAAATAAAACCTGCTGGCAAAGGCATGAGCAGCCGCACGCGTGAAATGGTATTTTGGAATTTTATAGAGCTGATCGCTGATCAAAGGCAAGCCTTCCAGTAAGTCCTTTTCGATCATTTGATACACATAGGCCACTGTTTTTCTCTCATAGTTTTTAAAAACTACATTTTCCGGCTCCGTTACATAGGGAATACCAGGATCACTTTCTGCTGTAGTGGGATCATACATTTTGGAAAAGAAGGTTACGAGCATAAAATGAGCATAAGCTCTTGCTACCAATGCCTCGCCCTTATGTGCTTTATAAGCATCCTGGTTATCAGCTTTTTGTATTGCATCCAAAGCCTGGTTGGCAGCAGCAATGGCGCTATAGCAAGAATACCAGTAGAACTCTGGTGAATCCTGTTCATCGTCGTCAACATCATTAAATAAAAAAACAGCACTATTGGTTCTATCAGCTTCACCGATTCCCTTATCGCCCACATTATCCGAAATAGTTTCTGCAAAATCCATGTAATTGGCTTGTGGATAGGCCGTGCCGAGCAACTGTGCTACTTTGTCCGGAGAATCCAAAGTTGTCCGGTTATCAGGCGCCTGTTCGAGGTACTTTTTACAGGAAGTAGCTGTTAACAAGAAAGCAAGAAAGATATATATGGTTAGTTTATTCATGTTCATCGCTTTTTAAATACCAACTTTTAATGAAAGGGTAAATTGCTTTTGTATAGGCTGGGCTACGCCACCAGCATTAAAGAACTCTGGGTCCTGTCCTTTCAGCTTTTTATCAGAATAAATCAGCCAGGGGTTGGTGGCGGTACCAGTAAGAGAGAAACTGTTGATCCCAACTCTTCTCACTAAAGTTTCAGGAAATTGATAGGTTAGCGCCACCGTTTTTAATCGCACAAAAGAACCATCAGCCACACGTTGGGTAGAGTAGTTATAGTTGTTGTAAGGATAAATAGCCCCTATCCTGCTTTGTAACAGTGCATCCATAATAGAAGGCACATCGGTCACTTGTTCATCGCCGGGCTGAATCCAACGGTCATAAAACTCTTTCGGCATGGCATCCAGGTCTGTGTAAACAGACTTGAAAGAATTGTATAGCCTTATTTTATTGCCAGCCTGGTAAGTAAGAAAAACATTCAGCGAAAGAGATTTATAGTTGAATGTATTAGAGAAGCCACCGCTGATCGTTGGATCAACAGGTCCATTGAATACCAGATAGCCAATGTTCTCATCCTGCAAGTAAACATCCTGGCTCAGGTCCCCCTTTTCGCTAATAAACTGTGGAATACCTGTATTATTTGCAAGGTTCTCAAACTTAATAGAGAACAGACCGTTCACAGGGTAGCCTTGCGCGTTTCCACCTTCTGCTTTTACCAATTCAAAGATCCGGGGTTCATTCCTGGCATTGGTAATTTCCGTTTGGTTGTAGCCGAAAGTGGCATTGGTTCTCCATCCCCAGTCTTTTCTTCTGATCACATCTCCGCCAATAGAGCCCTCAATACCATGCGACTTCATATCCGCATAGTTAGCTACCTTGTATTGTTCACCGCCAATACCAGAAGTTTTAATAAGGCTTATCAGGTCGAAACTGTTTCTTTTATAAGCATCTACACTTACATTCAGCCTTCTGTCAAACAAACCCGCGTCAATACCCACATTGGCTGTATACAGTTTTTCCCAGGTCAGTTCAGAGTTTTCAAGATTGATCAGTTGGATCACAGATTCCTGTTCGCTGAGGTAAGGTCTCCTCGTAATTGCATTTTTTAATACGATAGTAGAATTGGTAGCAGGCCCCATACTGGCGGTTAAACCATAGGCAGCGCGCAATGTAAGATTGCTTACTGCTTCAATATTTTCCATGAAAGGTTCTGTCTCTACATTCCAGGAAGCACCAACACTCCAGGTAGGCAGCCAACGCGCTCTCCTTGATTCTCCCAAGCGGTTAGAACCATCATAGCGAACCGTACCTGTCAGGTTGTATTTCTTATTAAAAATATAAGCGGCTGTTGCATAAAAGGCAGCAAACCGGTCATATTCTTTGGTCATATCGAAGTATGGAAAGTTGTTCTCAATGGTTTGCTTTAGGATTCGGTAATCGGTAAAAGGTGTACCGCCATTATTGTACTGGTATCCATAGCCGGTGTTAGAAAAATTCTGCCGGTCGCTATACTTCACTTGTTGTCCCACCAGCACGTTTACATTGTGTATGTCATTAAAAGTTTCGATATAGTTAAGACTATTCCTGAATTCGTAATTCACCAGGTTATGTTCCGTACGGTTATAAAATCCGCCGTAAGGAAGTACCACTACGGGTTCTGCTTCCGGGTTATCTGGATCACGATATAGGAATTTATTAGCACTTCGAATAGTAGAATTACCGGCGGCTCTATATGCGTTGGCCATATTTGAATTTTCGGTGATCTCGTGTTCCTGTGAAGATTTCACATAGCGAATAGCTCCCAAAAATTCATAACGCAGGCTTTTCGTAATCCGGTAATTCAGATCGCCTTGCAATTTTAAATCCAGTACGTTTAATTTCAACCGGTTGTTCTCCAGTTCATTGATGATATTAAATGGAGCAAAGTTCCTTTTAAAGTATTCCAGGTTTCCGTTTTCATCGTAAGCTGTCATTGTGCGGCTGGTATTCAGCGCGTAACTAAAAGGATTGATATCAAAATCACGGTCAAACTTTCCTTCAACCGGATTGCTCACTCGGCTTAATGAACCCGGAGCTTTTTGCTGGCGCACCGAGCCAACTGTATTGAATCCACCTGATAATTTTTCAGAGAATTTGTAATTGTTCCGGAAGTTGAGTGTATACCGTTTCACATCATCAGCGCGAGTCCATCCATTGTCTGAATAAAAGGAAGTGGAAAAATAGTTCTGCGACCTGTCCGTACCTGCAGACAAGCTCAGGGAATGTTCCTGTATCAAAGAATTACGGAATAAAATATCAAACCAATCGGTATTGGCTCTTGCATAGCGCATTAAGAAGTCTCTTTTTGCTTCTGTAGTATTTTGTAATCCAAACTGCCCATTAGTTTCATCATAAGTGTTGATCAGGTCGTACATTTTACCATAAACGCCTGCATCACCACGGCTAGCTACATCCGAAGTAAGCATTCCTTTACGCTCCAGTTCGCCCAGTACAGACATTTGCTGAGCCGAATTCATAATGTTGTATTCATTATAGTAGGGCTTTAGCTGTGTGCTGAAATTGCCTACGTAGGAAACAGAAGGCTTTCCAACACGGCCTCTTTTAGTTGTGATCACTACAACGCCATTCATGGCCCTGGCACCATACAATGCTGCAGCAGCCGCATCTTTCAGTATGTCGAAGCTTTCAATATCATTCACATTCAGACCAGCAACTGCAGAACCCAGCAAAGTAGCAGGGTCGCCACTTGACAATTGCTCGTTAGAAACATTAATCACGTCTTCCAACACAACACCATCAACCACCCATAGCGGCTTGTTATCACCATTTATAGAGGTAGCACCACGTACACGCACTTTTGGAGCAGCCCCGAACGTACCGGAAACATTTTGCACGGTAACGCCTGCTGCACGTCCTTCCAACATGCGGCTCACATCGGCGAGGCCTTCTATTTTAATATCGTCAGCCTTTAGCCGTACTGCAGAACCTGTAAAGTTCCGCTTGCTGATGCGCTGAAACCCTGTAACCACTACATCGCCCAATGTACCGGCTTCAGATACCAAAGTATATGAAAGGGAGGTCTGTCCCCTTGACAGCCTGACCTCGGATGTTTGATAACCAATGCTGGAGATTACCAAGGTGGCACCAGGCCTCACATTTCTTAAGATAAATTCGCCTGACCCGTCGGTAACTGTACCATTCTTTGTACCTTTTTCCAATATAGAAACACCTGCCACACCTGTACCAGTACTATCCATGATCCGGCCACGAATGGTAGTGTCAGCTACAATTGGAGCAGCATCAGAAGAAACAGAAATTGAACGATCCGTAGGAACAGGTGTGCGGGCAAACAAATGCAAACTCAATAAAAGGGAGAAAACAGTAAGTATACATAGGCTGGCAGCTCTTAGCCGACCCAATAGCCGGTTATTGGTTCCGCCCAATGCTTTTTTTGTCATAGCGATTATTAATTAGTAAGAAATATGAGTTATTCGGTGCTTTCATCTATTAACATATGGCAAGCTGGATAAGTATCCGAAGCCAGGACCTTTTACAAGTAAAGCAATTCACACAGATGGTTTAGCGTCTTTCCAGAAATTACAATTGGTAAATGGCGTCAACCTGAGCTTGACAAGGCCGATTTGGAAGCCAAGTTTTTAAGAGCAGAACACCTGACAAAAGTATTTTTTCCGGATACGATCTAAATTTACTTTAAGGTTATCAATATTAGTAATTTTTTAACCACTAATAATCATCACTTAAAAAAATGTTCTGCCTAATGGGTTGTCCTTCAAGATGTGATTAAAGTAAAAGTTTTTTATTAGAATGTATGCACCAGCCCAAAGCCTATGGCTCCGTTTTGGTAGGTGGGCAGGACCATGGTACCGGATTTCTTCTCC
>CBKWHA010000172.1:0-12033 GCA_966674115.1 uncultured Chitinophagaceae bacterium | reverse complement strand
GAGGGCACTTCATAGGTAAGAAAAGAATAGCGGCTTTTTGCGTGTGAATAAGCAACAACCCCTTCCCGGAAAACATTCCTGCTCTTATTAAGCTCCAATCTCTTTACAGAGTCAACACCGGTAGCACAGTGGTTTACCCGTTGCTGCAAAACTGAGGTCAGCAGTTTCAATTCTTCCACATTATAGGGCTGAACATCTAGTTTTAACTGTGCAGCTATGCCTTGCCTGTCATAATTCAGCCCCCAGAGTATATTGAAACTCAGGTAAATATAAAGTGCAAAACGCAGTGTTTTCTTCAAAATTACAAGAAAGAGGTACTTTTTTACCTGTCTGCGCTTTAACAGAATGCCAAACCTAATACTCTTATAAAGAATATAACAGATGACACCCAGATAAAACAGATCACCAACAGAAAAGGGTATCCAACCAAATAAGATCCTCAGTACTTTTGATATATAGGGATAAACTCCATAAGTATAATAACGCTCTACCCATGGCTTCTGAAAAGATAATAACTTGATCGACAGGGCCAGGAAGAGTAAGAATAACAGCTTATAATCACGCAAAAGGCTTCTGAACATAGTTAATGCACCAAATTCGTTAATTTCTTGGGTGAAACTATGAGATTTTGTTGGATTTACTATACCTTTGCAAACTCTAAAATCTGAAAGATGAGCAGCCGCCGGGAATTTGAAATAGCTTTTGTTGGTTTAAAGCCCGGAATTCACGAGTTCAATTACGAGATAGAAGATTCGTTCTTTGAGGATTATGAGGAGCAGGACTTTCGGAACAGCAATGCCCATGTGAAACTGTTTTTAGAGAAGAATAACACTTTCATGAGGCTCCGTTTTGAAATAGGCGGACAAGCTGAAGTAACCTGTGACCGTTGTAACAGTAACCTGCCACTGCAGTTATTTGACGAATTCACCATGACCGTAAAAATGGTAGAAGAACCGGAATTAATGAACGAGCAGGAAGAAGATCCTGATGTTTTTTACATTTCAAGGGGCGAAAGCCATATTGATGTTAAAAACTGGATTTATGAGTTTATCAACCTGAGTATTCCCATGCAAAAGACCTGTGAATATGAAAATATGGACGGGCCTTACTGTAATCCGGCAGCGCGGGATATGCTCAACAACATGAAACCCGACGAAACCCCGCAGGAAAATCCAATATGGAAAAACCTGCAAAAGTTCAAAGACCTGGATAGTGAATAAAAAATAGAATTTTAAATTATTAAGTCATGCCAAATCCCAAACGCAGACACTCGCAGCAAAGAAGCGCAAAGCGCAGAACACATTATAAAGCAGAAGCTGCTACGCTTTCTACAGATAAAACAACCGGAGAACTCCATGTTCGTCACCGTGCTCACGTAAGCGAAGGTAAGTTGTATTACAAAGGGCAAGTGGTTTCAGAAAAAGCACCTCTAAAAGCGTAATGTACTTCTGAACAAAAAATCCATAACCTTTGACTTTTGTCAAAGTTAGGTTATGGATTTTTTTATTTTTGAATGCCATGAAGATTGGAATTGATATGATGGGCGGTGATTATGCCCCTTTGGAAGCCCTAAAAGGTATTCAGAGTTACTTTTCAGAAAATGCAGAACCGGCCCGGTTATTTCTAATAGGAAACGAAGAAGTATTGCAGCCTTTGATGGCTGAATATTCTTTGCCTGCTGGTACTTTTACTATTGTCCATGCCCCCCAGGTGATCGATATGCACGAACATCCCACCCGTGCATTAAAAGAAAAACAAAAATCTTCTATTGCTGTAGGTTTCCACATGTTGGCCACCGGTAAAACCGATGCATTCATTAGTGCAGGCAATACAGGTGCGATGCTGGTAGGTGCCTTGTATAGCTTAAAGCCTATAGAAGGCGTGCTAAG
This sequence comes from uncultured Chitinophagaceae bacterium, assembly GCA_966674115.1. Taxonomy (GTDB): domain Bacteria; phylum Bacteroidota; class Bacteroidia; order Chitinophagales; family Chitinophagaceae; genus Flavisolibacter. The sequence continues at coordinate 10,144 of CBKWHA010000172.1, read as the reverse complement.
ACCGACCATCTCCACGATCATTCCCAAAGAAGATGGCAGAACAGGCTTGTTGCTGGATGTTGGTCTCAATTCAGACTGTAAACCTGAACACCTGAACCAATTTGCTGTTATGGGAAGCGTTTATGCCCAAAACATCCTTGGTATAGATAACCCCACAGTTGCCCTGCTGAATATTGGTGAAGAAGAGGGTAAAGGAAACTTGCTGGCCCAGGCCACTTATCCGCTTTTAAAAGAAAACCAACACATCAACTTTGTAGGTAATGTGGAAGGCCGGGACCTCCTGATTAATAAAGCTGATGTAATGGTCTGCGATGGCTTTACCGGCAATATCATTTTAAAGTTGGCAGAGTCACTGTTTGAGATCACCAAACGCAAACAGATCGAACACGAATATTTTGATCGCTTCAACTTTGAGAACTACGGCGGCACCCCTGTTCTTGGCATTTCCAAGCCGGTTATTATTGGTCATGGAATTTCCAAGGCAAAGGCTTTTAAAAATATGATCGCATTGGCACAAAAAATGATTGAAAAAGATATCATGCAAAAGTTACAGTCTGAATTAGTAGCTTAAGCAATAATTCTTTTTCACCTTTGCGATACTTTTTTATTCTAATTAGCTGCATCGTTCAATTGTCATCCTGCGCGCAGGCAGATACTCCGGCAAGGTTATTTACACCCGTTGTGCGTACTTATCAAGTATCCTTAGGCGATACCTCACTTACCATACTGGTTAGCGTTTATGATTCTTCCAGCAGACTTGCATTCGTACATGTGCATGATGATGAACTAACTGCAAAGGATGCTACACACAGTTTCCTGGAACGCCGTGGCGGCGCTTTGATCAGTATTCAGAATAACGGGCAACGGCTGATCAAGTTTCCTTATAAAGCGAGGTACTATACGTTTGATCCTAACCGCATGTTCACCCGCAATGGCATTAAAGAATCAATGAAACTATTTCAACCTTACCATGTAAAAGCAGCTTTAGAGGTTGAAAAGTTTGCCAGCTTCTTTCTCCAAAAAATTCCAGGCAATAGTTATGTAATTGCCATGCATAACAATTCGAATAATAAATATTCAATATTGTCTTACCTGCCTGAAGGAAGCTTACCCGGAGAAGCTGCCGGGCTTCATATTAACAAAAAAATGGATCCGGATGATTTTGTATTCACTACAGATCCGAAAGTCTATACAGAATTAAAGAAACAGGATATCAGTGTAATACTGCAGAAAAAAAAGCCGGCTACAGATGACGGCTCATTAAGTATTCTATTTGGGAAAAAGAAGCGGGCATATACCAATATTGAAGCAGAACACGGCCATTTCGATATACAATTACAGCTCGTTGAAGCTGTGGCAGATATTGTAAATAATAAAAAAAGAGGCTGAACCCTACATTTTGGAACAGCCCCTTTTGAACATCTTCACGTCTTCTTTTCTACTTTTCTACTAAAACTTTATATTTTGTTACTGTATGGTATTTCTGTCCAGGTTTTAATATAGTTGAAGGAAAGTTTGGCTTGTTTGGAGAATCCGGATAGTGTTGTGTTTCCAAGCACAAAGCTGTGTGCTTGTTGATGGGTGTACCATCTGGGGTTTTAAACGTACCATCCAGGAAGTTGCCTGAGTAAAATTGCAAACCGGGCTCAACGGTATAAACTTCCATTTTTCTTCCACTGATGCTATCTGAAAGGGTAGCCACCAGTTGGAGGGAAGAATCTTTTTTGTTCAGCACAAAATTGTGATCATAACCACCAGGCACCTGACCGATGCGTGCACCAATTTTTTCAGGAGTGGTAAAGTCGAATGGTGTGCCCTTTACCGATTTGATCTCACCGGTAGGAATCAGTGTAGCATCAACTGGCGTATAGTTATCGGCATCAATCTGTAAAGTATGATCCAGGATCGTATTTTTCACATCACCAGTTAAGTTAAAGTAGCAGTGATTTGTCAGGTTAACTGGAGTAGCCTTATCAGTCTCAGCATCGTAATCAATCAGCAATTCATTGTCATCAGTCAAGGTATAGGTAACCTTTATGTTCAGATTGCCAGGATAACCTTCTTCACCATCTTTGCTTAAATAGCTAAGCGTAAGAGCGGGAATCCTGTCAGAAAAAGCTGCATCCCAGACTACTTTATCATACCCTTTGTTACCACCATGCAGATGATTCTTGCCATCATTAGCAGCAAGTGTATATGTTTTCCCATCGAGTGTAAAGCGGGCATTGCCAATACGGTTGCCATAACGACCGATCAATGCACCAAAATAAGGTGGCTTCTGCAAATACCCTTGCAGACTGTCAAAGCCAATGACAATACTGCTTTGTTTGCCGCTTTTGTCCGGAACCATCCAGGACGTAACAATTCCACCATAATTGGTGATCTTCACCTGAACACCACTTTTGTTGGAAAGTGTGTAAAGGTTAACAGCTTTCCCATCTACCTGACCCCAACTTGCTTCTGTAACACCTTGTTTGGCTGCAGCAGCCTCCTCTTGAGTAGTGTTACTTTTGTTTTCGGCTGAACCACAGGATGACAGGGTAAGGCAAAGCATTCCGATCATTGCCGGGTTAAAGAGCAATCTTTTCATTTTAATTATAAAACGCTTTTGGTTTAAAATAAAGGTCAAATTAACTATTAATACGGAATAATAAAAAAGATTGCTGTCTTTAAAGAATGTTATCTTCTAAAACCTAGGGCAAAATGTGGCATCAATACTGGAGTTTTCTCTATCTAAAAAACCAACATAGGATATTGACACCTCAAGGCCACCCCGGCCATAACTACTGGTTCTGAGTTTGGAAATATTTACATCATAACTTACACCAAAGGTAAAGGGGCTGTAGTCCAGCTTTATGGTAGGGATTAGGGCATCATTCCAGCGAAGAAAAGCGCCACCATGTAGTATGTAATCAGGTCGGTCGAAATCTCCACCCATTTTGAGTCCATATAAAATACCTGCTAAAGTTTCCTGATAGGTTCCCTGCCGCATATGGTCTGCTTCTATAGTAAGGGTTGTCATTACCGTTACACCCAATTTTACACCTGCCGAATAAACATATTTAGGATTCAAAACGATGTTATTGGCATGATAAAAAGAATTTTTAGGCTTGTTAAAATGATGGTAGGCAACACCCAGAATAAAATTGTTCTCAGGCCTTTGCCCGAAGTTTGCATTAAGGCTCATGCCAACACTTCCATCCAAATAGGAATAGCGCGCCTTGGTTAGAGGCTCCCCGTCTCCCCTACCCTCATACTGACTATTAGTTGTCATTTTAGACCGGTCAAAACGTCGTTGCACCATGCCACCCATGAAGGCTAAAGAAAGATAGATATTACGAACGCTGCTGAGCGATTTATGATAATTTAAAACAGGTAAAGCATGGGTTGTCTTCATTTCAATAGTGCCAGCTTTGTCCTGAAACAATTGAACACCTGCCGTTATAAAATCATTTAAGTTGCCCACCCTCATCTTATATTCTGCATTCAAAGAAGCTGTTCTATACGCATTGACAAAACTATTCCATTGTGATCGATAGACAGACTGCACCCGAACATCAGCATTCACAATACCTGCTAATGCAGGGTTGCGACTGAGGGGAGCTTCAGTAAATTGTGAAAAATGAATATCCTGTGCTATAGTTGCTATTGGAAAAATTGCTGCCATGCACATCAAAAACTTTCGTGTAAAAATTTTTACCATAGCCTTGGTTTTAAATTGGTTAAGCACGTTTACCTTATTAATGCAATATCACCGGTAAATGGCAATACCTCATTGTTATCACAAATAATCTCTATTGTATACACATAAACATCAGACGTTAATAGTTCTCCTTTATATGTGCCATCCCAACCGAGCTTTTCATCATTGGCGTTGAAATTCATCCTTTCAAATACTACCTCGCCCCACCTGTTGAAAATTCTCAATGAACGTACTAGCGCAATACCGGTACCTCTTGGGTAGAACTTGTCGTTGCTACCATCATTGTTCGGAGAAAAAGTGTTGGGAATAAACAGATTACCCCAGTTACAAACCAGGGAAATTATTATATCATCAGAACTAGTACAGCCTCCGGCGTTCTTAACAGATACAGTATATTTTGTATTTCGTTTGGGAGTTGCCGTTGTATTTTCACAATAATTACAACTTAAATTATAAGGAGGTGTCCATTGCCAACTAATAACATCTGCAGAACTGGTTGGCTGTAACTGCACAGAATTTCCAACAGGTATCGTCACATCAGGACCTGCATCTACAGTAGGATATGGATTAACTTTAATAAACACTGTTGCCGTATCAGTAAAACAGTTATGCTCGTCCCTTCCAACCACTGTATATAAAGTAGAAGTCTGTGGTTTTGCTTTTGGATTATGAATATTTGGATTATCCAGACCTGTTGCGGGATACCAGAAATAATGATTTGCGCCGGAAGCAGTTAAAAGAACACTACTTCCAACACATACACTATCATCCGGTCCTGCATTGATTTCAAACCTTTGCTGTACTGCCACCATTACGGAATCAACATCGCGGCAGCCAAACTGATTATAGCCCGTAACTTCATAATACGATGTCTCGATGGGAGATGCTTTAGGACTGGTACAATTATAACAACTTAGAGCGTTAGCTGTACTCCATCCATAGGTTACTGCTCCGGTAGCTTTTAATTGAACAGAATCACCACGGCAAATCACGACATCCGGACCAGCATCTACTACAGGCAATGGGTGAATTGTCACTGCTTTTGAAACATTACCCTTACAGTCATGTTCGTCTGTTACCCTGGCCGTGATCTGATAAACATTATCCTTTGCATAGATCTGCTCAACAGGATATTGAGCTGTGGATGTTTGACCATTCCCAAAGTTCCACTCCCATTTCAGAAACGTGGAGTCTCCCCGCACCGCCCTACCTGAAAATAAATGCCTCCCAGGCATACAACTTTCAAGTTCCCCCATTATATCAATTATAGGACTTTCATAAACATCGATCTTCCTGGTGATGATTGCAGTATCTTTACATCCGGTTTTTGATGTGGTAATGAGTTGAGCAGTAAAGGAACCTGGCCTATTATAATGGTAAGCAGGATGTTGCTCACTGCTAAATTTTCCATCACCAAAACTCCATTGCCAAGATTTGATTGGCTCAACACTTGTTGATAAATCCCTGAACCGAACGTAACCGGAATCGCAAAGCTTCACGTTATCATGGTCAAACTTTGCAGTGACATCCACCACTTTAATGGTATCAATCCCCTGAATCGGCACCTTGCAACCATTTTCATCAACAAGAATCACTCTGGGAACATAGCTGCCTACTATCGTGTAAGTATGTTTCACTACAGAATCCTCTGTTTCAAATGTGCTGCCATCGCTATAGTCCCAGATAAATGATTTGGTATTTATGGGGTGGGCCTTTAAGGTAACTGTATGTGGAATACAGCCTATTTGTTCAGGGTACTCCAACGTTCCTGATGGTCCTTTCAATTCTATTTTTTTAGTCATCGTTTCCACACATCCGCCAGGACTGGTTACCGTCAGTTTGGCCATGAAAATCCCAGGTTGAGTATAAAAGTGCGAAGGCGAAATTAATGATGATGTATTCCCATTACCAAATTCCCATTTGTGACTTGTGTAGTTTTCTGAATTATTGGTAAAATTTACCAGTAAGGGTGGGCAAGTAGCGAATGAGTCAGAAACAGAAAAAGAAGCCTTGGGATAGGTGATCCTGATGTATTCTTTTTTTTCATAACTGTCCTTGCAGCCATATTTATCCGTTACCACGAGTCTTATCGAATATAAACCTGTGTCTTTAAAACTGTAAGTAGGATCAGTTAGGTTAGAGGTACCTCCATCTCCAAAACTCCATTCACTTTTTAGTGTATAACCTACAGACCTGTTGATAAACCTGACCGGTTTACTTGTACAAGAGGACGAATCAAAAGAAATGAAATCGGCCTTAGGTTGTGCAATGGTAATTACTTTTGGTTTCGATATCATGTCAGTGCAGCCATAGCTATCAACAACTTTTAAGCTTACTGCATATTCGCCAGCCTTTGCATATAAGTGACGGTAAGGAGGGCCGGATGTAGAATCGACAGTATTATCACCAAAGTTCCATATTCTTTTAATGATCTCGTTGACTCCATCTGTTTTTGAAGAATCAATAAAGGTAATGTTGCTGTTATCCAGGCAGGCACCCTCAACACTAGAAAAGAAGTTGGCCTTCGGCCCGTAAACTGTCACTTCTGCAGTCTTGGTATCAGGGCATCCCAGCAAGTCCGTTATGGTGAAAGACGTAACATATTTACCTGTTTTTGCATAAACATTTGTCACATTGATGACTCCGCTTGCCCTTCTGCCATCGCCAAAGTCCCAGTCAATTTTTGAAATGTTTGCCGTATTGAAATCCTTCCCTTTAAAGTTAACCGGGCTCCCTTTACATACTTCAGGCGGATCAATAGTATATGCAGCCTTTTCATCGATTACTCTTACAATCTGCGAAGTTGTATGTGTACACGATCCATTGGCTACATCCAGTCTCACTGTATAATTTCCTGTAGAAGCATAAGTATGTACAGGATTTTTATCTGTGGAAGTCGTTCCATCCCCAAATGTCCAGCGCCAGGTCAAAACGCCTATTGATTTGTCTGTAAAGCTTTTAGTAAACTTATCGCTACAATTGTTGATGATAGTGAAACTTGGAATCGGGGGTTTAATATATACTGCATTTTCCACGGTAACCGTATCAGGACAGGTTTTACCATTTACAATCAGTGTCACTGAAAACCATCCGGTATCCTGGTATTCATGAACAGGGCTTTGCTGGTTTGAATTGGTACCATCACCAAAATCCCAGAACCATTCATCAATTTTGCCCACACTGGTGCTGATGTCTGTAAAAGTAATAGGATCTTTGGCACATGCAATGGGAGGATCTACTGTAAACTTCGCCTTCGATTTTTCTGCAGTCTGCACTCCTTCTTTGATCTCTACGGTATCTGTGCATCCATTTTGTGTTGTCACAATCAAGCTTATATCAAACTTACCCTCCTTAGTATAAACATGAATAGGCTGCACTTCATTGCTGGTTGTACCATCACCAAAATTCCACAGGTAGGATGTCACCGGCTCGCTGGTAACTACAGATGCACGAGGCGACACCTCAAGGGGTACGCACCCCTTTTGCATCAGACCACTTACAGTAACAGACGGCTTCTGAACTTTGATAAATTGCCGCACAACTGCAGTATCACTGCAGCCATTCTCATTATAAGCAATCAAAGAAACTGTATAAGCTCCGGTATCCAAATAAGTATGCTGTGGCTGGCGCTCGGTTGATGTGCCGCCATCGCCAAATAGCCATTTATAAGTATTGTTTCCTGACGTGCTGTTGGCAAAACTAACGGTGAAAGGTGCTTTACAACCAGAAATTTTATCCGCAGAAAAAACAGGCTTGGGGCTGGGTGCCACCACAATATTTTTTGTTATAGAATCCAGGCAGCTACCAAAATCATTTACCAGCTTAATGGTATAGGTGCCTGCTTCAGCGTATTTTTTTACCGGGGCAGAAGAATCAGATATTGTACCATCTCCAAAACTCCACCTGACAACGCCAGGATTAGGAGAAGATGTATTGGTCAGGAAAAAAGATTGCCCGGCACAAACAGTTTCCGGACTAATGAAGCTTGATGAAACCGAACCAACTGAAATCAGATTTTCCTTAACTATAGTATCCCTGCAACCTTGCGAACTTGAAGTAACTAACCTGACGGTATAGTTGCCTCCCGCAGTATAAGTATGCGTGGGATTTGCCTCATTCGATTGTTTGCCATCTCCAAAATCCCAGTCATAAGTAAGCGATCCCGGGCCAGTGGATCGGTTAGTGAATTGAAGGCTTACCGGGGCTTTGCATAACCCTGGAGTGTTATTTGTGAAATCAGTAGTTACGCCAGTACCAATTTTAATATATTGGTTCTTTGTAAATGTCTTCACGCATCCAAAACTGTTGGTAAGTCTAAGTGTTACAGAATATTTTCCAGACTCAGTATAAGTATGATCAGGGTTAGGAAGCTCGGAGGTCACCCCATCACCGAAATCCCAATTCCAGTTGGTCAGACTTCCGCTGGCCGTAGTACTCTGATCTGTAAACTGCACCGGTAAGGGAAAGCAGCCTGAAGTATCGGAAGCTTTGAAATCAATATTTGGAGTCGGGTATACTGTAATATATTGATTCTGAACCAAAGTGTCAGTTCCGTCGGCAGAACGCACCACCAGTTTAATATCATAGGTACCTGGCGTAAAATATGTGCCAGAAGGATTTTGTAAATGGGAGATAACACCATTGCCCAGATCCCATAGCCATTCTGTAGGATTGCCAGTAGATTGATCGGTGAACTGAACCACAATAGGAGCACAACCAGATACAGGGGCGGCAGCAAATCCAGCTTTAAGCTGACTAAAAGCCTCTGTATCTGATACAATAACAATTATTAACAGTAATAGTAACTTTCGTCGGATCGTAGCCAAAAACCCCATAAGTTCAAAGCTTTAGGTCGCGCTTTTTAGAGTACGTGATCGCTTAAAAATATTAAAAGAAGTGCAGATTTAAAAGCATTGAACAGCAGTAAGTTCGAATTCTTAGTCAAGTTTTCGCTCCTTGCCATTATTTTTGACATCCAAATTGTATCGACACTATAATAAATTATTGATTATTAATGATCGGCCATATGAAGCAACTAATTATTAAAGCTCTATTGAAACATCAAAATGCCGACATCGCATCATAAGGTTACAATCGCAGGACTACTTATTGCCCTTGGAATTATCTATGGAGACATTGGAACTTCTCCTCTTTATGTATTAAACGCCATTACCAGCGGGAGAGTGATCACCGAACAACTGATTGTTGGTGCTCTATCCTGCATCATCTGGACGCTTACTTTGCAAACCACTATTAAATATGTGGTATTAACCCTTCAGGCTGATAACAGGGGTGAAGGAGGCGTATTCTCTCTTTTTGCCTTAGTAAGAAGAAGGCGCAAATGGCTGGTGGTGGCAGCTATGATAGGAGGCGCCTCTTTGCTGGCTGACGGCATGATCACTCCGCCGATCTCTGTTACTTCCGCTATTGAAGGTCTCAAACAGATTCCCGCCATTGCAGGCATCACCCAGACAACCATCATTTATATCGTCATAGGCATTTTATCTGTATTGTTTTTTATCCAGCAGTTTGGAACTGCCTTGATTGGCCGTTTTTTTGGCCCAGTGATGTCGGTATGGTTTATTATGCTGGCTACCTTAGGTATCGTGCATATTTCCGATGACCTGCATGTATTCAAGGCTTTTAACCCGTATTATGCCATCAACCTGCTGACAACTTATCCTAAAGGATTCTATATCCTTGGTGGTGTTTTCCTCTGTACCACAGGGGCTGAAGCACTGTATTCTGACCTGGGTCACTGCGGTAAATGGAACATCCGCTATTCCTGGATCTTTGTTAAGACCTGCCTTATTTTAAACTACTTGGGACAGGGTGCCTGGCTATTAAGCCACTACCATGGACACGCAATCACTTCCGAAATGATAGAACATGGCTTTAATCCCTTTTATGGTGTAATGCCCTCCTGGTTTGTTTATTTTGGTATCGCCATTGCTACTGCTGCCGCCATCATAGCCAGTCAGGCGCTTATTTCAGGATCCTTTACGCTGATCAGTGAGGCGATGCGGCTGAACCTCTGGCCTAAGTTCAAGATTGTATATCCCACAGAAGAAAGAGGACAACTTTATATTCCTGCTATTAACCTTTTGCTGTTTGCCGGTTGTATCGGCATAGTACTTTATTTTAAAAAAGCAGCCAATATGGAAGCGGCTTATGGTTTGGCCATTACCCTTTGCATGATCGCCACTTCCATCCTCTTTGCCAATTACCTGGTCATCCAAAGGGTTAGACCCTTATTGATCTATCTCTACCTGGCGGTTTATCTCACCATTGAGTTTAGCTTTCTTTTGGCAAATATGGAAAAGTTCCCCCATGGTGGTTTTGTTACTCTTATAGTTGGGGGTACACTATTCCTGATCATGTTTAATTGGTTCAAGGCCCGCAAGATCAAGAACCGCTATGTGGAGTTTGTGCGCCTGGAAC
>CBKWHA010000171.1:0-12082 GCA_966674115.1 uncultured Chitinophagaceae bacterium | reverse complement strand
CAATTGTTGCTACACTTTCATCAGAACTGGTATAGGTTATGGGCAATCCTGAAGAGGCAATGGCACCAGCATCAAAATCAGCATCCCCCACTTTTTTCTGGGTCAATGGATTGAACGTAATGGTTTGTTCCTTTTTGATTACCTCCGCAATTTCGGAAGCTGTCAATGCCCTGCTGTATATTTTGAATTCATCAATAGAGCCTTTGAATAGCGGGTCCGGCCATTGTGATTTTCCAATGTAGTTCTGAGTTGTACTTCCAAGGTTGGCTGGTTTTATGGTTACATTCGTATTCGTTGCAACCAGAGTTCCATTGATAAACAGCGAACAGGTATTGCCTGATTGAGTTACTGCAAAATGAGTCCAGGTGTTTAATGGCAACGAATAATTATAACTTACCTGTTGCTCACCTCCTCCATTCTTAATTGCGTAACGAATCACTTGTTGGCCGGATACGGTTCCAGCCTGGGTTGTTAAAAACAGATAATTGTTAGTTCCCGAACCAAAATCAAATACACGCATCCAGGACGCAAGAGCATCCATTTTTATCCATGTAGCAATCGTGAAATCATTAATACTGCTCATCAGATTTCCGGGAAGTTTTACATATCCGCTGTTACCGTCTAAACGGATACTGTTATTTTGATATCCTGTTGTCCATGTTGCTCCGCCGGCTAAAATACCATCATTGCTTCCCGCGTCATCAACTGCAATCGTGTCCGAGGTCTCATCAAATTTCCAGTAACTAAGCAGTCCAGCCGTAGCTTTAGTCTCTCGTGAGTTATCTGTTTCTCCATCGTTGTGCAGCGCTGAAACTACATAATAATACGTCGTGTTGGGAGTGAGTCCAGCGTCATTGTAAGTGGTACCGGTTGGAGACGCTATAATGGTGTACGGGCCTCCGCTTACTGTTGAACGTTTCAACTTATATGAAGTTGCGTTAGTACTTGGATTCCAGGATAAGTTAATTTGAGTAGATGAGACCGACACTGCGCTAATACTGGCAGGAGCTGTCAGTTGACTCAAATTGCTGATTTCTGAACTGCTCAATGCCCTGTTGTAGATCTGTACCTCATCCAACAATCCTGTGAAACGGGGGTCAGCACTCCATTGAGATCTGCCCAGCCAATTTAGAAGGGTGTTGCCTAGACTTGAAGGGTTAAGGCTCATGTTCGTGTTTTGTCCTACCTGGTTGCCATTGATGTAGAGCGTACCCTTATTCTCAGACCAGGTTACAGCTACGTGTGTCCATGTGCCAATAGGAAAACTTATATTACTATTAATGCTTTGCTCACCCCGGCCACTGCTCGTGGTAATAGCATAACGCAGTACGCCAGTGTTAGTCCGGGCCAGGTACATATATACATTGGTATTGCTTCCAAAATCGAATATACGGGACCAGCTTGCCCCTACATCCATTCTAACCCAGGCCGAGAATGTAAAATCATTGATCGAACTTAAAAGCCCGGTTGGAAGGGTAATGTATGAATTCGAAGTACCATCGAACTTTGCGCCGTTATTTATAGCACCTATCGTCTGAGTAACGCCGGAAGAAAGTGTACCGTGATAAGAACTCCAGGAGTCGGCTGCTGTGGTACCTACAGATTCATCAAGGTTCCAGTAAGCTAAACGGCCTGGCGTAGCTTTTACCTGTGAAGAATTAGGTGATTCACCTGCTTCATTTACAGCTGAAATAACATAGTAACGGGTAAGTGTATCGGTAAGTGTTGAATCACTATAAGAAGTTTCGTTTACACTTGCGATGGTAATATATGGGCCGCCGTTCACAGTTGCACGTTTTACATTGTATGTAGCTGCACTTATACTTGCTGTCCAGGAGAGATTGATTTGTTTCGATGAAACTGATTTGGCAGTTACATTAACCGGAGCTAATGGTTTTGTCAATTGAGGCGTAACACTTACCTCATTCGAATTTGCACTTTCGCCGCCAAAATTTGCTGCAGTGACAACATAGTAGTAAGTGGTTCCATTTTGCAAAGCGCTGTCAACGTAACTGGTGCTATTAAGATTACTGGCAATCGTTGTATAAGGTCCGCCACTCGTTGTAGAACGCTTCAATGTATATGCTGATGCACCGCTGACTGCATTCCAGCTTAAAGTATCAGTAGTGTTGCCTGGAATTGCGCTTAAACCTGTTGGTGCACTTGGCGCCGTTGTGCCTGCACCAACAATCGTTACATTATCAAACGTAGTCGTGTTCAATGCAGTTGTATTTCCGGAACAATTTACCAATCCAACATAACAAACATTATTCATCGACACAGTTGTGCTGCCAACCACAAACCAGTTCACCCCATCCGATGATTCATATGCTGTAATCGTATTGCCCGAACGTTGCAATCGAAACCATGCAGGCAACCACGTATACGCATTACCCCCAATCCTACTCATAGAGCCGCCGGTGGTTGTACGCATTCCAAATCCCGCTACACGTCCTCCGAGATCCATAATGAATGTTTTCGCATTTGGATCCAAAGATTCGCGTATCATGATACCCGTTTTATTTGCACCGCTCGTGGCATACACACGTGCAGTGATCATTACATCACCTGATACAATTCCATAGGTAAGCCCTAAACCGTCCGATGTTCCTCCAATACCAACTCCTGCTCCGCTTGTAACAAACGTATTGTTGCTTACATTGGCATAACCGGCACTGCCAGTAACACCAACATTTCCTATATCCTTTCTTGACCAACCTGTGGGCAGAGTTGTAGAAGTAGCCATGGGCGTGGCACTTACTTCAACTGAATTGGCACTTGTTCCTGATTGATTGTTGGCAGCAACTACATAGTAATAAGTAGTTCCATTGGTTACATTGTTGTCTGTGTATTGAGGATAGGTATTAGCACTCCATGTTGCAATAGTGGTATAAGGACCTCCGGATGAAGTTGCTCTTTGAATGGTGTAGCCTTGCACTGTGCTTGCATTCGGCACATTCCAATCGATGGTAATTCTCGATGTGCCAGCTGTTGCTGTCACACCAGTTGGCGCAAATGGCACTGGCGAAGGCGGATAGGGTGAAGAAGCTGCATCTAAAGTAAAGGTCAAAGTACCATACCCAAAATGGTCAATACTGCCATGCTCAGGTCTAATTACCTGCGCCATCGCCTGAATATTCGGTGCATTCAATCCCTGCCTTACAACGTAATGATTATAGAGAAGTTCCCAAACAGGACGATCATCCAAACGACCCAGGCCGTTAATAGCAACCCAACGGTGGTTTACATTATCGCAGTTATTGTAAGGCGCAAATGGAACAGGTTGCGACAGGTTTGTTTTAGCCACATATTCGGCGCCTGCAAGTAAACGGTTGTTATCATATCCAAACAAATCGATTCCCTGGTTCCACGCAACCTGGCACAGATAACCCATCATTCCGACGCCGAGTTGTGCATGCTCCTGGTCACGGCCACTTTCCTGCCATTGTCCGAGGGTTGGTGAATGCAAATAAGGAACTGCATTGATGATGCTTCCGGAGCCAATACCGTTTTTAAAATATTGTACACCTTCATTGAATATGGCAGTATCATCACATAGCACACCCATTGTAATAAGGGCACCTATATTACAGATGTCCCAATTTGCCCAATAATGAGTGACACAGGCACCATTGTGGTGGGCTAAAAAACCATGAACCAACGGATAAAAGTAAGTCGTCATCATGTTTTTAAATTGCGCAAAATCTGTTGACGACCAATTGGGATAGATTCGCAACACTTCTGCTGCCAATGCAAAATCAAAAATGGGAATCCCTCCTAAGCCGGAGATATCATTGCCTGTTGGAACCTGGTTAACTGCATAGGCCCATGCATTTAAAATTTTTCTCGAACAAGCTGCATAAGAAGTATCACCGGAAATATACCAGCGTATCGCATTGAGGTACGCAGCATGTGCATCTGCAGCTGCACGTTGACGACTTACGCCCATGTTGGCCTGTGCTGCTGCTGTGTATGTATTTTGGGCCTTTCCGTCAGTGATTAGTTTATTCCAGTCATCGATCCAGGGATGTTCACCTGCCGCCACTTTTGCTTTCATGCGGTCAAGGTCTGCGATTGTGTGTAAGCCGCCTGGGTGTATAAAGGTTTGTGCCCCTGCATTTGAGGAAAGCAAAAAGATAAAAATCGCTGCCCAAAAGCAGTTGAGCATTCTGATCTTTGGTAAACTACCATGTGTAAAAAAATTCATCATACTGGCTGTTTAATCGGTTAAAAAATGGTATTGTTTGTTGGTTCTAAAAAGATTTTTATGCCTGCAGGCTTTTCATTCACTTGCCGGCTGGTATATGTTGATTTATTTTTTTATGATTCTTTCAATTTTGGTTTTTGTTCCATCACTCACTTCAAGGAGATACACGCCTGAACACAGTTTGCTAGTGGAAAGTTTGTATTGACTGCCTTTTATTTTCAATCTGTATATCGTTTGGCCGGTAACATCGCTTAATTTAAGAGTAGCTCCACCTGCAAAGCCATTTTGCATTTGAAGGACTAATTGGTCGGTGACAGGGTTTGGATAAATCACTAAACCTTTTGGTGATGCAAGCGTTTGCATTTCAGCAATGCTTTCTGTTTTCTTTGCAATGGATGAATTGCTTACAGGCACCAGCTTCCATTGTTTGTTATTGGCACCATTCCGTGTCCATTGTTGCACATTAGCGCCGTTGGCTGTTGATTTGGCTCCATGCTATTTACTGTGTAATCATCGTTGTGCATGGAGTAAACAACAGCTTGGGGAGGAGGATAAGTGATCAATTGTTGTGCATTTGTTTTCAATGAGTGAAAACAAAAAAGAACAAGAATAAAGACAAGCTTTTGCATGTTTTTTTGTGATTGACAACTGTATTTTCATATTTCACCTTAAAAATTTTTCCAAGTACAGGACAGTAGCAGGAATGCTACCGTCTGTATTGGAATCGATTGCTGCTATGCTTATGAGAAAGTTCGTTTGCGTGATTGTATAAGTACCCGTATTGTTACTACCAGCACTTCCTCTTTTACTACAGGAACTTGTTACCAGAATAATAAAAAAGAATGTCAGAAATATTTTGTACATATTTTGGTTTTTGTCCTTTCTCAGAACAATATTGCTGAACCAACTGTTGAATAGTAAAAAATAGTTTTGGAGATAACAGTATCTCCAAAACTATAGTTAAGTTTAGTTCTTAACCAACTTAATCGATTTGACAATGAAATAGCTGCCTGGATTGCCACTTCCAACCATGTTGCCCAAAAATCCAAGTGATACAACCTGTGAGCTTGCAAGCGTAAAATCGAAGCTCTTTGTTTCTGTAACGCTGGGTTTTGTAGTACCTATTACGGCCCCGTTGTAAAGAGCAACAGATCCCAAAGCAGAAGACAGGTTAGCAAGAGTTGGAATGCCATTACCGCCTGCAGCTACTACACAATGAACCGATGAATTAGTTTGTATCTCTGAATAATAATTAATTGAAACTGTATAGGTTCCTGCGGGCAGTGGCATGGAAGTAGGTTGATAAATGATACCATCAGTTACAGGTGTATTACCCCATGTTTCCCAGCAGATAAATCCGGTTGTACCATTCCAGGATTCCTTAGCCCAGCCTCCATAAGCACCGTTGGATTTATTCTTTGCTGCGGCATTTGCAATCCAGGACGCATCAAGATTACCCCATCTGCCACCGTCCCAATCGCCCCTGGCAAAAGGAGTTGCATAATTTGAGAGAAAATATGGCGTTACATCACCTGCGGCTGTTGGATTGATAATAGCCGGCATGGCCGTAATTGTTAAGCCTCCCATTGTAAGTGTTACATTACCTGTTGCAAAGGAAGCCGGCGCAATTACCTGAAACATAGTATCTGTAACCGGAGTAAGAATAGTTGCTGCAGTTCCATTAAAGTTTACAGCCATTTTAGAAGCATCCATACCAAAGCGAACACCCCTGATAGTTAGAGTGTCGCCGGGATATGCAACATAAGTTTGCGCATTATTTGAAGCGATCGAATTAATGACTGGAGCTGGAATGACTGTATACGTTCCAATTGAATCACTGGTATGCGTCCAAACTTGCAAAGTCACTTTTCCGGAAACCGCTTTAGCAGGCACTTTCACTACAATTTTGTCGTCGGCACAAGAAGTAATGGTCTCGGCCTCCACACCGCCAAACCATACTTTTACCGCGCCAACCTTGTCGCCAAAATCTTTACCCGTTATTGCTACATCAATACCCGGATATCCACCACTGGCTGAAATTCCTGTGATCGTTGGCTTTGGATAGACATAATCCTTAAAATTGGGCCCCTTCTCGCAACTGGTGCCGAAGATGACCATTGTGATTAACCAACAGGCAATATTAAAAAATTTATACTTCATAAAAGACTTTAAGAAATGAATTAATGAATGATGTTCATTGTTGATGATTGTTAATAACCAGGGTTTTGAAGCAAATGCTTATTTAACCTCAGTTGTTCTGATTCTATTGGCCACAAATAATGTTTCTTCTGTACATTATGGTTCTGATAACTGTCCACCACCACACAGTTCAGTGTGCCGGCCGGAGTCTGTACGGCTTCTTCACCAAACACATAAGAGCTGGCGTTATAAGCAGCGGTAGGATTGCCGGAAGCATCTTTAAAATCAGTAGTATAAGAGGCATCACCGACTACTCTTCCCAGGCGGGAAGGATTCAGGGAAGCTTCTAAAATACCCCAGCGTTTCAAATCATCAAATCGTTTACCTTCCCGGTATAACTCCACTGCCCTTTCTCTTCTGATCTCCGCCTTCATATCCAACCCATTGGCGGTTGCCAGGGCATTGGTCAGGGGCGCTACCTCGGCACGCTCTCTTAATTTATTGATCGATGCATTTAACTGGGCATCGGTAATGCTTCCGTTTAATTCATATAATGCTTCTGCGTACATTAAGTACACTTCCGCCAGGCGAATGATCGGGTAATTAGCCGATTCGGTTCCATCAGTTCTGCGTCCGTTAGGAGCAGGGCCAAATTTGTACACTCCAAACTTTCTATTGTCATAACCGCTGGAGCCCAGACCTCCAGAACCTAAAGTGATAGATGCCGGGGCTGTAGCTGAAGCATATAAATAATTTAACAATCGCAAGTCTCTGTTTTTAAACTCATCGCCTGTATGATGATAGCCCTGGAACAAAGGCGATTTTTCAGGGGGCAGCCCATCAGAGCATACGGCCAGATCCACAAATTTGCGGCTGGGGTATAACTGACTGGATGTCCATGATAAGTTGATGCCGCCTTGTCTAAGGGTATAATCATAGACACTGTACAGAATAAATTCATTGTTACTGGATTTATCATAACCACCGGGGTTGCTGCCTGCATCTTCAAGGTTGAATAAATACCAGGAACTTGATTTGGCCATGTTGGTGTTATCATTTTTATTCCATAAAGAATATCCACCATTATCAATCACGTCCTGACACATCGCCACGGCATCTGCTAAATACTTATTGACATTAGCAGCATCATATCCTGCTTTGCCTGCGCCAGCGGTGGCGCCATCGCCATCAGGCTCTTGTCCCACATATTTTTCCCAGGTAGCTTCGTACAATTCAACCTGGGCTTTGAAGGCTTTAGCAGCCCATTTGCTGACCCGGCCCTTATCGGTACTGGGAATGGTTTGCTCGGTGGGCAATTTTGCAATGGCTTCATCCAGGTCTGCTAAGATTTGCTTCATCACTTCGTAGCGGCTGTTGCGGGGCGCTTGTAATTCAGGCGAATTATCATCCAACACAGTAGTAATAACAGGTACGCCGCCATAGGTTTTCAGCAAACCAAAATAGGCAAAAGCTCGGAAGAAATAGGCCTCGCCTACATATTGACTGATATCACCTGTGCCTGTATAAGTTGCTGCTTTTGATAACAATATGTTGCAACTGCGAATACCGGAATAGTCCCAGCCTCCTTTAGATAGAACAGCAATGGCGCCATGTCCTAAATCGGTACCATTGCCATTTCCATTTGCTGATAAATCAGAACCATTATCCATATTAGCAAAACTCCACCCAGGCAACATACTCTTGAACCTACCATTGTTGTCTTTGTAACTATAAAAACTTGTAGCATATGCCTTAAAATCACTCGGCTGCTTAAAATAAACTGCATCGGTAAATAGAGCAGTAGGCTCTAAGTCTATATACTTTTTCTGGCAGGAGACCATGCTTAAACAAAGTCCGCCTATAATTAATTTGTTTACTATATTTTTCATTGTATAATGATTTCAGGTTATTACAATCCAATGTTTACTCCAAAAGACCATGTTCTGGCATAAGGGTAGCCATTGTTATCTACAGAAGCCTCTCCCATTTCAGGATCAAATCCATCTTTTATACTCGCCATTTCCCACAGATCGTTTCCGGAGAAATAGACCCTTACTCTTTCTAATTTCACTTTACCGGTTAAATTTTGAGGTATTGTATATCCCAGTATCAGCGATTTTAAACGCACATACCTGTTATTCTGCAGCATAAAATCATTATTTGCATAATTCCATTTTGCACGGGCGCCGTTCACTGTTAAACGGGGAAAAATAGCATCGGTTCTTTCGCTTGTCCATGTATTGCCCAGGAAGCTGGGGTTCTGGTTGGTCCATATGGTAGCAAAAGGATAGGCCATCCAGCCACTACGCATAATCAACTGCTTGAACTGTCCCTGGAAGAAAGCAGAAAAATCTATTCCTTTCCAGGAAGCGCCCATATTAAAACCGAAGGTATAATGAGGGGTACCGTCGCCCATAAACACCAATGAACTGTTTTCATTGCCATTTTCTGTGATATTTCCTTTGCCGGACACATCAACTTTCCTGGTATCACCGGGCCGCAATGCTACAAGTGGATTGTTGGCAGGCAGGGTAGCCAGGTCCTGGCTGGTACCCAATTTGGCATAGTAGGCATCCACTTCTGCCTGATCTTTAAAGTAACCATCGGTTTTATATACAAACCAGGGTTGCCAGGGATAACCGTTTACTATTTTATTTTTTCCTGCAGTGTAACCATCGGCGCCTTCCACATTAGTCACTAAAGTTTGGGTATTACTGATATTGAATCCTACGTTATAACTAAAGTTTTTCTTATTATCTCTCCAGTTTATGATTGCTTCCCAACCTTTGGTATTGAAACGGCCATTATTAGTTTGAGGTGCGGTACCTCCTAATACCGAAGGATGATTGATGTTAATCAACATGCCTATATTATCCTTTTCAAAAACATCAAAGGTGGTAGATAAACGGCTGTTTAAGAAACTCAGGTCAATAGCCACGTTTTTTTGCCGTACTCTTTCCCAGGTTCTGGCATAACTGATTAAACCATTGTTATTTAAATTGGTAGATTGATGCTGGGAAGCAGGCACCCCTAACACTCCAGTACTCACCCCAATGGTTGACAGATAATCAAACGGTAGAAGTCCTGCAGCCTCATTTCCAGAACTGCCATAGCTGGCCCTGATCTTACCAAAATTCACGATTGAAGTAATACTTTCCAGGAAGTTTTCTTTGGTAAATACCCAACCCAAGGATGCAGAACCAAAGTTTTTAAACTTATATCCTGTAGCAAACCTGGAGTTACCATCTCTTCTTCCCAAAAACTCTATCAGGTATTTTTCGTCATAATTATAATTCACTCTTGCCAGGTAAGAATACCTGCCCATCTGTGATTTAAAACCATTGTTGGTGGGCGATGCAGTAGTAGCCAGACTGATATCCTGAACGCCTAAATTATCAAACCCAATACGTGTTGCCGACACCCATTGATAATTACTTTTTTCGGCATTGATACCTGCGGCTGCTGAAACATTATGTACGCCATTGATCGTTTTATTATAGCGCAACATGGCCTGGTAGTACTGGTAAACATCTGTCCTGGCATTGGTATTATATTGATTATCTGTTCCACCGGTTTTATGCCCAATTCCGGTTTGCTTGCCATACCAGTTATATACCGGCACCTGCAAGACATATCGTTCCTGGTTGAACCGTTCATTTTGCACCGAAGCCAAACCTTCAAGGGCCAGATCTTTATATATCTGGTAGGTAGCTTTCAGATCCACTCTTCCGGTAAGTGAGTTCTTATTGTCTCTGCCGCCATCAGTGGTCATGGCTGCTGCATTTCTGTTAGCGCCGCCATCTACCCCATTAAAACAGGCAAACCATTGACCAAAAGGATTTTTGGCAGGAAAGAACGGCATATCATAGCCATACAGTGTGTTATCCAGTCCGACAGAAGGTGAACTTGTTTTGGCATTCACCAAACTGATGCTGGATTCCAATTTCAGTTTCTCTGAAAGTTTATAATCATAATTGAACCGGGCGTTGTATTGTTTCTGCCCGTCATAAGCCGTAGCCAAGTTTCCCTGGTTATCAGCAAAACCAAAAGATAAACGATAACCGGAGCGATCCGTACTGCTGGACAAACTTAAATTGTGCTGATAGGAATAGCGGCGGGCAAACATCTCATCCAGCCTGTTGGCGTTGAAAATATAATAATCAATGTTATAAAGGGGATAAGAGCCTTCAATACCCTGCTGCATTTTCAGCAAGTTGTCCTGATTTTGCCATACCCACCAGCTGGGCACCGTTTCTTCTTTATTAGCCTCTAACCACATGGTTGCATATTGTTGCATATTGGGCGAATAGCCAATAATACCGTTGGTGGTAAAGCGCAGGTTGCCCGTGTAATCAATTTTCACTTTTCCTTTCCCCCTTTTGGTGGTCACCAAGATCACCCCATTGGAAGCCCGGGAACCATAAATGGCGGCAGCCCCATCTTTTAAGACGCTGATACTTTCAATATCATCACTGTTCATATTCAGAAAAGAATAATCGTTCAGAGCAGGAACTCCGTCAATAATTACCAGCGGATCACTGCCATTGACTGATGTGGCACCGCGGATTCTAAAAGCCAAACCTTCATTACCAGGACGTGGCGAAGTGCGTGTAACCACCAAACCGGGAGATGCACCTTGCAAAGCCAAGCCAACATTGGTTACAGCTCGGCTTTCAAAATTTTTACTTGTGATTTGTTCAACTGCACCAGTAAGTGTAGCTTTCTTTTGCTTCCCATAACCGACTACCACTACTTCTGTCATTTGCTTGTCGGTTACTACCAGCTTGACCTGCATTTGCTGACCAGCCTTCACTTCCTGGTTAGCATAACCTACATAGGAAATTTCCAGCGTTGCATTTCCAGCAGCTTCAATAGTGAAGTTACCGTTGGCGTCAGTTGCTACACCAGTTTTAGAGCCTTTTACTTTAACAGTAGCTCCCACCACAGCTTCACCAGTGGTTCCATCCACAATGCGGCCGGTAGCCTTTGTTTTCTGTGCCAAAGCATGGTTGCTGCACAACTGCAGCGCCATGAGGAAAAAGAGAAAATACAAGGGCTTTCTCAGGCAAGCCAATCGTCCTGGAGCCCCCATGTTCATCGGTAGTCTCCTACCAGCAGAGATCTTCATCATAATGAGAGATTTTGGGGTTTATAATTAAAGTTTTACTGAACACTTTTAATTGCAGTTCTATAAGATTTCTGAAATCTTACATATTATATAGTAAGTTTCTTATTCATCATTGCCCATTAACCATTCACCTTTTACACCATTCTTTGGCAAGGATGACACCTGGATGTACAAAGGTTTGTGCTGTTGCTACACTGCTATAAAACAGTAATGATAGCAAGCATAAGTGTAGAAGAATTCTCATAATGAACGTTATTAGTGACTTGAGGTTTTGATTTCCAATCGATGAGAATTTACTTTTGTTATGATCTGTTCTTTTTTTTGTTGTACTCATAACTCTCCATCTCGTCTTCTCTATTCATTTTGCAGTTTCTCAGGGCTTCATTGCAGTCTGATCTGTATTTTTAAAAACAATATTTTTAGTGAATTCGCCAACCTTAATATTCCCTTCTTCAGCATTGGCAATTAGCTTTCCATTGATGTGAAGATTTTCAAACGTCACACCCTGCACCCTATGATCTTTGTCCAAACCATTGATGATGGAGGGAGAATGATTAAGGCCGTTGTAACTGATGTTTTTGAAATAAACATTTTCCACTCCTCTGCCC
>CBKWHA010000170.1:0-12105 GCA_966674115.1 uncultured Chitinophagaceae bacterium | reverse complement strand
ACCATTCTTTGTACAGTGCAGTTGGTTTGCAGCACAACACCTGATTTTTTAAGATAGGCAAGTAATTGCGGCATCAGTTTATTGGGATACAAATGCGCATCACACCGGTAATGAACGGCACCTAATACATTAAGTTCTGTTTCCGGCTCCAGTTCCTGCACTTCTTTTTTATTTAAAGCCACAGCATCCAACCCCATGGATCTGGCCTTTTCTGCTAAATGAATTTCTTCTTCAGCCACCTTCTCTGTCTTGTAATACATTAAAATGCCTTTCTGTTCCAGGGCAAAATCAAACCCTGGTTCCTGTGCTAACTTTTCATACAGTGCTTTGCTGTATAAATTCAAATGCAGCAGGTAAGGTGCCACTTTTTCAACTTGTTGTGGCTTGGCGCTTTTCATGAACTTCAGTCCCCACGATATTAAATCCCAGCTTAAAGAAGGTCTTACATAAAACGGGCTTTTATGATCGAACATCCATTTGATTCCTTGTGAGATCATACCAGGAGCGGCTAATGGAATAAAATGACTGGGAACTATCATTCCGAGATTGCCATAAGAGCAGCTATCCAACATATCGGTTTTATCCACTACAACAACATCCCACCCACTTTTCTTTAAATAGTAGGCCGAACATAACCCTATAATACCACCACCTATAATTATTGCTTTCATGCCGTACAGTATTAATTAGCTAAATCAATCTATATGTTATATTACCTGAAAGCCATGAGCGTAAGGATCTTCATCGTCAATAATGATTGTATTATAACCGGTGATCATAGCCCAACCTTCTATGCTGGGAATAATGGCAGGCTTACCTCCAATAGTAGTTTCACCTTCAATCCGGCCTATAAACTGGGAACCGATGATGCTTTCATGAATAAATTCATCCCCTTTTTTTAGTTTGCCTTTCGCATACCACTGTGCCATCCGGGCTGAAGTACCGGTTCCACAAGGTGAACGGTCGATAGCTTTATCGCCATAGAATACCGCATTCCTTGCCGTTGCATTTTTATTGATGGTTGCCCCTGTCCACATCATATGGCTAAGCCCCTTGATATGCTTGTTTTCCGGATGAACAAATTCATACTGTTCATTTATGCGTTGCCGGCAAACACGGCTCCAGGAAATTAACTGGTCTGCCGAATAGTTTTCAATCCCCTTAAAAGTTGCCTGGGGATCTACAATTGCGTAAAAGTTTCCTCCGTAAGCCACATCCACTTTTATGGTGCCCAGATCAGGACATTCTACTTCCAGGCCCTCTGCGGCTAAATAGGAAGGTACATTGGTCAGCTTTACCGATTTTACTTTTTTGCCTTCTTGTTTATATTCTATCAGAACCAGGCCGGCTGGAGCTTCCATCCGTAAATTTCCTGGCGTTTTGGGAGTTACAAGTCCTTCTTCAATGGCTATGGTTATGGTACCTATTGTGCCATGTCCGCACATGGGTAAACACCCGCTCGTTTCAATAAATAAAACACCTATATCGTTTTGGCTATCGCTGGGTGGATATAAAATACTGCCGCTCATCATATCATGACCACGCGGTTCAAACATTAAACCCCTTCTGATCCAGTCATATTCTTTTAAAAAGTGTAGACGCCGCTCCATCATGTTACTGCCTTGTAATAGTGGGCCGCCTCCTGCAACCAGCCGCACCGGATTACCACAGGTATGGGCATCTACACAAAAAAACTTCTTTGAAGCCATTGATGATTCCTCCGGGTTTCAATTTAATTCATTACTGGTAAAATATCCATTCACCTTTCGCATAATAGCTAATGGATTACTGTTTTTCAAGGCATCTGGCAGGGATTCCTCAGGACAATCCTGAAAACAAACTGGACGGACAAATCTTTTGATAGCGTCTGCACCTACCGATGTAGATCTTGCATCTGTAGTGGCAGGAAAAGGACCACCATGCACCATAGCATAACTTACTTCAACGCCTGTAGGAACGCCATTGTACAATATCCGCCCAACTTTTTCTTTTAAGGCATCGATACAATCAGAATATTCATTGATATCATCCTTTGTGCCTATTACTGTACCAGTAAGCTGTCCCTGTAATGACTCAATGGCTTCCAATAGATCATCTTTGTTATTACACTTAATGATCAATGAACTTGGGCCAAAAAGTTCACTTTGAAACACATCATTTTTTAAAAAGTCCTCAACATCTACTTCCATTAAAGCAGCACTTCCCTTATATGCATTACGTTCATCCTTACTAATGAATAATGCTTTCACATTTTCTGTCTGTAAAAGTTTAGTCCTCTCATCATAATAACTGTTGCAGATTACTTTGTTCAACATTAGCGTTTCCTGAGTTGCAGCCAACAATTCAGAAAGTTTCTGAACAAAGAGGTCGGTAGATTTATTCTTGATTACGAACAATAAACCCGGATTGGTACAAAATTGTCCGGTGCCTAATGTAATGGAACCAGCAAACATGGCTGCAGCTTTATCTACATCTTCTGCTAATTTTTCAGGTAATAACAAAACCGGGTTAATGCTGCTCATTTCTGCATACACAGGAATAGGAACTTTTCGGTCGTTCACTGCAGTTTTGTATAAGCTCATGCCTGCCCGGTAAGACCCAGTAAAACCAATAGCCTTAATGGCAGGGTGTTTTGCTAATTTCTGACCCAATAAGGAACCTTCTCCTATCAGTGAAGAAAACACACCATCAGGCATACCGGTTTTTTGTGCTGCCTGTATGATAGCATTTGCCACCAATTCATTTGTACCTAAATGAGAAGAATGCGCCTTGATAATCACAGTACAACCGGCAGCTAAAGCCGACGCTGTATCACCACCCGCAGTAGAAAAAGCAAATGGAAAGTTACTGGCTGCAAATACGGCAACGGGTCCTACAGATAGTAACATTTTGCGCAGATCTGGCCGGGGTAATGGTTTGCGATCAGGTAAAGCTGTATCAATAACAGCCTCCACCCATGAACCTTCCCGTAAAACTTCAGCAAATAATTTTAACTGGTTAACAGTACGAGTGCGCTCTCCAATCAATCTTGCCTCGGGCAATCCGGTTTCCAGCATGGCACGCTGAATTAAGGGGTCGCCAATAGCCAGAATTTCTGCTGCGATTGCTTCCAGGAAAACAGCCCTTTGTTCAAAAGATGTTTCCTTATAGATCTTAAATGCAGCAGTCGATTTAGAGACTGCTTCCTCCATTTCTTCTTCTGTAACAACGGTAAATTCTTCCGGCAAAAAAGCTCCTTGTACCGTGCTAAATATTTTGAGCTTTTGAGTGCCTTTATGACTGCTTGTATAGCCGATTAAATTATGCCCATTGAACATTTTCCAGTGGTTGTAGATTCAAATAATCAGGCAATGTTGGCCTGCTTTTCATCGCTTTATTAATAATAGCCAGGACAGCTTTCCGTTCTTCTCCTTCAATAACCAGGCGAGGTGCTCTTACTTCTTCTGTGCTAATACCTGCTACGGTAGCAGCCAATTTGATGTACTGCACCAGTTTAGGATGGATATCCAACTCCAAGACTGGTAAGAACCATCTGTAAATTTTTAAAGCTTCGTAATAATGACCTGCTTTTATTAAACGGTAGATTGCCACTGTTTCTCTTGGAAAGGCATCAACCAATCCTGCCACCCATCCATCAGCACCCATACATAAACTCTCCATAGCCAAAGGATCAACGCCACACATTATTGAAAACCTGTCACCAAAACGATTGATCATGCGGGTTACATTAGTTACATCTCTTGAGGACTCTTTAACTGCCTGAATATTAGGGATACCGGCCAGGATATCAAACATCTCCAACGTTACCATTATTTTATAATCAACAGGGTTATTATAAATCATAATGGGCAAGGACGTGCTTTCCGCAACAGCTTTGAAAAATTCAAGTGTCTCCCTGTCATCTGCTTTATAGCGCATTGGAGGCAGTAACATCAGACCGTCAGCCCCACGCTCTTCTGCATCTTTTGCAGCCTGGATAGCTACTTTTGTAGATTGTTCTGCAATGTTCATTACTACAGGGACTTTATTTTGTACCAATTCCTTAGTGTAAACAAGCAAATCGTTTTTTTCAGTATTACTTAAGGTACTAGTCTCACCCAGAGAGCCAGCCAGTATGATCCCGTCAATTCCCGCATTCAATTGTTCATCTATGTTTACTTTGAATATTTCATAGTCAATTGTATCATCCTTTTTAAATGGGGTAAGGACTGCGGGATATACACCTTTCCATGATACCATACTCATAAATATGCTTTTATTATTTTATAATTTCTCAAAAGTAATCGTGTGGTTTTTTATTTAATATTCCTGAATTAATTGATTGTTTACATATTTTAACTGGTTTTGTTTACCACAATTTACAAAATAGCGTTTCTGCAATAAGGACAGCAGTTGTCCATTCAACTAATTAACTCTATTTTACTTTAAGAATGGCATCAAACAGCAGCATATTAAATACCCTTACTGGTATAAATGTTTTAACCTATACTATAACAGCAATTACTACAACCAAACAAAATGTCAGATGAACTTATGAGTATAATCAACGCCAAGGTATTTAAAGATCATTGGGCACTTATGCGATCAAATTATCGGCTATTACTGCTGTTCTGTATGATAGCAGTTAACACTCATGCACAAAATGAACACCCCCCTTCACTAAATATCGGCGATCCTGCTCCACCCTTGCGAGTAAAAGAGTGGCTGAAAGGTATACCGGTTCAAAGTTTTGAAAAAGGACATGTGTATGTAGTAGAGTTCTGGGCAACCTGGTGCAAACCCTGTATTGCAGCCATGCCCTACCTTTCTGCCTTAGCCCGTGAATATAAGGATAGTGTCACCATAATAGGGATTGATGTCTATGAGCATAAAACCACTTCTTTGGAGAAAGTAAAAACATTTGTCGACAGCATGGGGTACAGGATGGATTATCATGTTGCTGCAGAGGACAGCAATTTTACGGTGGCTGACTGGATCGAGGCTACCAGAGAGCGGGATAATGGCATTCCCAGAACTTTTGTGGTAAATTCAGAAGGAAGGCTGGCCTGGATCGGACACCCTAAAGATCTTGATGAAGTGCTACCCAAAATAGTGAACAATACCTGGGATATAAAAGAAGAATTGGCCAAACGGAATTTGAATAGGTACTTAGCAGAATTGGATGATTCATTAAATCATGAAATGAGGAAGTACGTGGGCGATCCTTTTAAGCCCGGTGATCTTGGAAAACCAGATTCAGCTCTTTTAATGATTAGTGAAATAGTTAGAAATGAGCCGAAATTGATATACGCACCTTTCATTGCTTCTCATACTTTTTCTTCGTTACTGATAACAGACACGCACAAGGCCTATGAGTTTGGTAAAGAAGTACTGTTGACACCAACTTATGAAGAGCCTGCCTGTTATGTCATTATTGGTAGAATCGAGTGGTACTCAGATAAATTAAACCTTCCGGCAGAAATTTACCAGTTAGGTGCAGAAGCCTATCAGATGGAGATTGATCGAATTCCTTATCCAGAACTCGTTAACATTCCCAAAAAGTATTACAAAATGGCAAAGTTATATTGGCATGCAAAGAATAAAGCTAAAGCAATCGATGCTATGCAAAAAGCAATTGAAGTGTTGAAAAGTAAAAAAGACTTTTCTGTGAAGGATATGGCAGCATTTGAGTCCCGGCTTCAGCAATACAAAAACATGTAGACTTGAGGATGGAAGCCATCCCCTGATCGAATGTCATTACTGAAGCCTTCCGTCTTCGCTGACAAAGCTGCAGCTAACATAAGTAGCTGTTGCACAACTCAGATACCATCTGCATTTCGCATTGTAGAGACCTTAAGAGTAAGCTAATTTGATAGAAGATTTCAGACAACTTTCAAAGTCCTGACTTTTCAGATGATGATTTTGCAGATGACAAGGAAATTCAAAAGGCTATAGCAGAAGCTAGGGCTTATGAAAAGATGGTATGACTCTTTAAAAATTCTTAGGCATAGGTTAGGTGTTAAGGATGCTTCACACAAAAACCTTAAAACATTTTTAATGTTTAAAAGCTTACAAGCAACTGTCACCAAATCTATGAGGTCAACAAGCCCTAATATGCCTTTGCATGTTTCAGCGGTGGAATACTCATCCTCTTTCCCAACAGCAAAGTATGCTAATTCAGGGACTGACCAGTATTTATTTGGTAACTTTATAATGCCTAAGTCGTTTCCCAAAACCTATGTGTGTAAAGAGACAATAAGAGAAAAAATTACTGAATTGTTTTTTAGAAGTGAACTTGATTTTGAACATAGCAAAAGGTTCTCCAGAAAATTTCATGTATTGACGGATGATAAAAACCAGCTTTCAGAACTTTTGCAATTTAAAGATTTGGACACCTTTGTTGTTTACCCGGTAATGGAGCTTGAAATACAAGGAAAAAATTGCCTATTCAGAAGCTCCAGAAAAGCAATTTCAATTCAAGAAGCCATCAATTTTTCTGAACTGACAAAAAAACTAGTAAAAATATTTGGTTGAGATTCAAAATCTAATAATCATCGGATTGATGACCCCGCGATTTGTAGATAGCAGGGGGCGCTTCTCACACCATTGCACGTACGAAACCTCAGGATGGGAATTTAGCATTTAAGCTCATTTCTATTTATAACGGTTTATTAATTCCCGTCCGTCAGTGCAATCCTTTGCAGTCTGACTTACTTCAGTGCGTGGATTTTCACTCTCTGGCATTTTTATCTCTAAGAATTATATTTACAATTTAGGGCACACACATTGGTGTTGCCAATAGTGGGGCTTGGCATTAAAGCAATCTGCAGCGGTAATTCTGTTTTGCTTAGGTTTGGGAATTGACGAATAAAGCCAAACTTAAGTTCTTATTATTTAACTTTATCAAAAAGTCAGACAGCGGTTTCGGTGGACGAATATTTAATACCCTACCATCAGCAATACCTGCTCATTGTATTCAATTCACCGTAACAAACTATATTATTAAAAATATATGAGAACTTTTGTTTTTTTAACTCTTTTACTTTGTGCTACAATTGCTCAAGGGCAATATCCATGTGAAAACGTAAAATTGTATGACCAGATGCTTGTGATAGGAGATCAACCCATGCTTCATAAGCTAAGGCGGTTTGACAAAAAGTTGATTCCCGATTCTACTTTGCTGAAAATGAAGAATGAAATCATCCAGGTCACCTCACCAAAATTTTTCTCCGGGTTAAAAATAAAATCAGTAAAACTTTTTGATTCAGCCGTTGCAAGAGCCGGGTCCTGGATATATAAGCCAATTGTTAATAACAAATCCAATCCCGTGTATTTCTTTTACGCAGTATTATTCGAAACAAAGACCACAAATGGAACACCATTCGTATTCAGGCTTGACGTTTTAAAAAATGGAGAGCTTTTAAATATAAAGCAAATAGCATTTTACAGGAAAAGTAAGTTAGAAATCATCGGGTGTAAAAAATTAAGTGCGATTGTTTTGACAGATACGATTCAACCGATCCATTCAATTGACTACATGGCTTTAGCCTACAGTTCAAATGAGCAAGTCATAATTTGGAGCGTCGCTTCAATTGAGGACCCGAAGACAGGAATTCATTATTGCAAAGAGGTGAATGCGGTTACAGGTGAAATCATTCGGCGCTATTCCTATAAAAAGGAGTTAATGCGGTTGGAACCTGTGGAACTGGAAGAAGTAAAGATTCAAACAGACAATTAATTGCATAAATTAGAAACGCCCCTGCTGCTTATAGGTAGCAGGGGTCGTCTGAAAGTATATAATTATAATGGTTAATTATTTATTCTGATTGATTTTTCTTCTTAGTTTACCTGGAAGGAATTTTCTGCATTACTAATGCCGTTCTGTTTGTGAGGTAAATGCTCAGATTTTGATCTTTATCCGTTGAATAATTAATAGTATCATCCACACGGTCAAACCCTCCGAACATCTTTTTATCCGAATTGAGTATGATTCTATAAGTCCCTTTTTCTGGAACTCGAAACTTATATCCGAATATAGAATTACCAATGCTGAAGTTAAAGATGAATATGAGTTTGTTCCGCTCGAAAATGATCACTTTATTGGCTGTATCCATATTGAGCTCCTGTGCGCCTGATGAAGCCAGAACATTGTTTTCTTTGATGGTATGGATCATGGCCTTATCCCAATTATTCAGGTATTGGTATTTCAGATCCTTATTGTCTACCAATGACCATTGTCTCCTGGCGTAATAATGGCTCCAGTTGTTTCCTTCCCTTGGGAAATCTACCCACTCAGGGTGCCCGAATTCATTTCCGATAAAATTAAGATAACCTTCTCCGCCCAGACTTATGGTGATCAGACGAATCATCTTATGCAAGGCAATACCGCGGTCTATGACGATATTGTGGTGATCCGCATGCATATCATAGTACATATCCTTGTCCATTAACCAGAAAGCAATGGTCTTATCCCCTACCAGTGCCTGGTCATGCGATTCTGCATAAGCAATGGTTTTTTCTTTGTAACGGCGATTGCTCAGGACACCCCACATTTCATGTATGTTCCAGTCTTCATCAGACCTTTCCTTTAATATTTTGATCCAATAATCTGGTATGCCCATACCTAACCTGAAATCAAATCCAAGCCCTCCTTCTTCCGGTTTTCTGCACAAACCAGGCATTCCGCTTACATCTTCTGCAATAGATATGCTGTTCTTTTTAAATTCATGAACTACATCATTGGCTAATTGTAAGTAGGTAACTGCATCCCAGTCTACCCCGCTCTTGAAATATTTATCGTAATGATCGAAAGCCGTATGACCATGATGGAAATAAAGCAGTGAGGTCACACCATCAAAGCGGTAACCATCGAAGTGAAACTCTTCCAGCCAGTAGCGCACGTTGGAAAGAAGAAATTGTTTTACTTCCCATTTACCATAATCAAATAACATGGAATCCCAGCCTTCATGGTAGCCCCTTCCGCCCGGATGAAAATACTGATGATCTGAGCCATCAAATTCATTAAGTCCCTCAGCCAGATTTTTTACAGCATGAGAATGGACTATATCCATGATGACAGCCAGCCCCATACTGTGAGCCTTATTCACCAGGTATTTCAGTTCTTCTGGTGTTCCAAAACGGGAAGAAGCAGCAAAAAAGTTGGATACATGGTATCCAAATGATCCATAGTAAGGATGCTCCTGGACAGCCATTAACTGGATGGCATTGTATCCGCCTTCCTGTATTCTGGGTAATATTTCATCGGCAAATTCCCTGTAGGTACCAACCCCTTCCCTTTCCTGTGCCAGGCCTACATGACATTCATAAATAATAGGCTGCCGGATCACTTCTTCCAGGTTATTTTTTTTGTCAGTCCAATTAAATGGCTTTTCAGGAAACCACAATTGCCCGGCAAAATCGTGGGTTTCAGGGTCCTGAATGACTCTACGGATATAAGCCGGTATTCTATCCTTGGCACCGTTACGGGCATGAACATGTACTTTTATTTTACTGCCATGTAAGAAGGTTTCCTTATAATCTTTGTAGGGAAGAAAAATTTCCCAATCTCCTCTATCGTTCCTTTCCAGTTTATGGGAAGTTCTGTCCCACTGGTTGAAATCACCGGTTAGATAAAGCTGGTGAGCGTGTGGCGCCCATTCTCTATAGGTCCATCCATTTTTTCCTTCATCGAAGTTAATGCCGTAATAATGATGACCATTTGCGAAATTGAGTAAACTGCCAGCAGCCGCCTCTATTTCCTTGCGTGCTTTATTATACCGTTCATAACGATCGTGCACTTCATTGGTGTATGGATCTAACCAGGCATCTTCCTGAATAATCGCTAGCTTTTCAACTTGGTTCATCATAAAAAAGGTTAAAGTTATTTTTCTAAGGTACCAAGTTTTACATAAAAGGCAACTATAAGTGAATTAGTTGTGGGCAATTATATAGATTTGAGGCCGGTAGTCAATAAATTAATTTTTTTATCACCTATGAAAAAAATCTTAAAACTGACATTTATTCTTCTTTTGAGTGGCATAAGCATTCTGGCCCTGCTCATTTTCCTGGTGATGCAGGGAGCATTTGGGCCTTTGCCTTCACTTTATCAATTGAAGAATCCAAACCTGCTGCAAGCCTCCGAAGTATACGCGGCTGATGGCTCTTTAATGGGCAAATACTACCGCATTGGGGGCAACCGGAGTAACGTGGCTTATAAGGATATTCCACAGCACGTTATCAATGCATTAATAGCCACTGAAGACGAACGCTTTTATAAACACTCTGGTATAGATACACGCTCCACATTGAGGGCTGTTTTCCTGTTTGGACAGGCAGGCGGCGGCAGTACGCTCTCCCAGCAATTGGCACTAAACCTGTTTAACGACCGCCGGGCCTCTAACCTCCCAGCCAGAGGGATCCAAAAAATCAAAGAATACATCATAGCCACCCGCCTGGAACGTCAGTTTACCAAACAGGAGATCCTTACGCTTTATTTGAATACGGTTCCTTTTGGCGACAATGTATACGGGATCCGCATGGCAGCCCGTACCTTTTTTCAGAAAGAACCTAGTGAGTTAAAACCTGAAGAGTCTGCCGTTTTAATTGGCATGCTGAAGGGCAACTCTGTATATAACCCCCGTCTACATCCCGTTGCAGCCCACGCGCGTCGTAATGTAGTGCTGGGTCAGATGGAAAAGAATGGTATGCTTACCATGGCAGAAGCAGGGCGATTGAGGACACTTCCTCTTTTGCTGAATTATAAAAAACTGGACGAGAATAATGGGGTAGCTCCATACCTGCGCGAAGTATTGAAAGAAGAACTGAAAGAAGCACTGGAAGGAATAGAAAAACCAGACGGCACTCCCTATAACCTTTATAATGACGCATTGAAGATCTACACTACGATCAATCCCATTATGCAATCTTATGCGGAAGAGGCAGTAGCACAGCAAATGCCCTTATTGCAAAAGGCACTTAGCCGGCAGCGGAATATAAGGACTGGGCGTGTTTGGAAGGGCCATGAGGAAATACTGGAAGCACAAATGAAGGCTTCTGAGCGTTGGCGCAATTTAAAAGACGAAGGATACAGTAACGATGAGATTAAAAAGAATTTCAAAAAGAAAGTGCCCATGAAGGTCTTTGCCTGGAACGAGAAACGTGAAAAGGACACGATGCTTTCCCCGCTGGATTCTATTAAATATCACCGGCAGATGTTGCAAACAGCCTTCATGGTCATGGATCCTCAGACGGGTGCCGTAAAAGCCTGGGTGGGTGGCATTAATTACAAGACATATAAGTTTGACCACGCCAACCTGAAAACAAAGCGCCAGGTAGGCTCTACCATCAAACCACTGCTCTATGCACAGGCGGTAGAAGAAAAAGGATTTATAGCCGAAACCCCCATAGAAGACAGGCAACAGGACTTTGGCGGGGGGCGCCTGGTTCCGGCAACTACTCAATCTTGCAGGGGCGACACGATCACCATGGCTTCAGCTCTTGCCTGGTCGCGCAACTGTGCTACCGCTTATATTATGAAACAGGTGGAACCAGAGCAGTTTACCCGGTTCCTCGAGCGTATTGGTCTGCCTACAGAAGTGGATCCTCATCCGTCCATTGCCCTGGGCTCCTGCGACCTTTCTTTATACGAGATGATGTGGGCCTATACTATTTTCCCTGGTGGCGGTTTGGCCACCCGCCCTTATATCATTAGTCGCATTGAAGACCGCAACGGTAAAGTACTCAAACGCTTTGAACCAGGCCGTCAACGCAAGGAAGTGATCAGTAATGTATCTGCATACCGTATGTATGAGATGATGCAGGGAACTGTAACAGTAGGAACCGCCAAAGGATTGATGCAACGATTGGGTGCGGCGGCTATGGGCGGTAAGACAGGTACCACCAATGATAATGCCGATGCCTGGTTCATGGGATATACACCCCAACTGCTGGCAGGTACATGGATTGGGTGTGATGACCGGTTTATCCGCATTGAAAGCGCACAGGGATATGGTGGCACTGCTGCCCGTCCTATCTGGGAAGCTTTTTTCAAAAAAGTGTATGCTGACTCAAAATCAGGTATTCAAAGAGATGTCGCATTCACCAAGCCACCAGAATTGCTGATCAACA
>CBKWHA010000169.1:0-12154 GCA_966674115.1 uncultured Chitinophagaceae bacterium | reverse complement strand
GGAAACTCTTTGCAGCAAAAAGATTGAAATCAATTTGTGGAGACAATGTTTTAGATAATGAGGATTGCTTGCAAACAAACGATTAATTTCATCGTATTCTTTTCTCTGTTGGTGGTAAATGCAAGTGGACAGCCACAGTGCAAGGTAGAATATTATTCCACTGAACAAGGTCTTTCTCATCAGCGCATAACTAGAATAATCAAGGATAGGGAAGGATTTATGTGGTTTGGAACTTGGGATGGTATTAACCGTTTTGATGGTCATCAATTCGTCTCCTACAAATCTTCACCGGGCGACAGGTCTCAGTTGGGTAGTGTCAGAATAGAACATATGGTAGAAGACCAATCGGACCATTTATGGATTCAGGCTTATGACAGGCAGATTTATCGCTTTGATAAAAAAACAGCACAGTTCCTGCCATTATCAAATTTGATTAATCCGGATGGTAAGCAAAAAATAACTTTTAAGAATATTCTTTCTGCCAGTAATGGCTTAGTATGGCTACAGTCTGCCAACGAAGGCCTTTTTTGTGTACCGCAAATAAATCTATCAAAAGATAGTATCATCAGATACAAAAAGGAATTGACCGCTGAGTATCAGTTGCCTTCCAATACCATCAACTTTTTTCATGAAGACCGTAAGCACCGAATCTGGATAGGAACCCCGGAAGGGCTATGTTGCCTTGACCGCTCCATCCCGGGAAGCTACAAAAACAATAAAATCGTACCATCAAATATTGCCACAGGAGTAAACATTACAGCCTGTGAGGAAGATGTGGAGCATCTATACTTCAGCACCGCAGACGGCAACCTTATTATTTATAATAAAAGTTCTAAGGCATTTTCCCATCGAAAGATCACAGTTAGCTCCTTGAATGCCTTGTTGCGGTCCAAAAAAAGCGACGTTCTTTATGGGACTACTTCAGCAGGAGAGATTATTATTTTTAATCTAAAAGATCAAAAATTTGCCACGGTTGCCTACAAGCCTGCAGGGGCTCTTTCCTCTATTTACGAAGATCGGTCAGGCGTGCTATGGATAAAACCGGAAAAATTGGGGGTCATCCGGTTTGACCCCTCCCGTAGCTCGTTGCGGGCTTTTCCGGAAAAAGTTAAAGATTTTTTTATTCTTCCTGGCCGGGGTTTAAAAATCTTTGAAGATAACAACGGCATCGTTTGGATCAGTATGAAGGGTGGTGGCTTTTGCTACTATAATGAAGCCACCAATTCACTGGATTATTTTTTAAATACACCTGATGCAGCTAATTACCAACTTCCCAACGGTGCTTATTTAACTTATTACGATGAACCTGGTATACTCTGGCTTGTCACTCTTCAAAGAGAAGTTATTAAAATAATATTACAGAGTAATAATTTTAAACAACAACTAATTGTCGAACCCGCTTTAGCCATATCGGATAATGAGGTCAGGGGTATCTTCTATGACAATAAAAGCCGACTGTGGTTGGGAGTAAAAAATGGTCATCTATATGTATATCAAAATGACAAAAGAGTAACAGACCTATTTGTAAACGAGCCTGCGGCTGGCTTAGGCAATGTGTACTGTATCCTGCAAGACAGTCGTGGAAACATCTGGTTAGGCACGAAGGGGAATGGCTTGTACAAAGCCTCGCCTATTAATAAGGAAGAAACAAAATACCGGCTGACCCATTTTTTGGCTGACAAAAACAATCGCAACAGTTTAAACGGCAATCAAATTTATGCATTGCTCGAAGATCGTAAAGGACGAATATGGATTGGAGCTTACGATGAAGGACTAACGATGGCAGTGATTCAGCAGGATTCAGTTAGGTTCATCAAAAGTGGAGATGCGTTTAAACACTACCCCCAGGGTGCCTTTCACAAAATCAGGCATATGGCGCTGGATGGCGAGGGCAATATCTGGATTGGCACTACGAGTGGATTGCTGGTACTGAATGCTAACGATGAGCATTCACCCCTCTATAAATACGTAAGTTATAGTAAAATCCCGGGCGACAAAGAAAGCCTTAGCAACAATGATATTCAGTTCATATTCCGGGATTCCAAAAACCGAATGTGGCTGGGAACTTCTGGTGGGGGCTTTTGTCAAGCCCTTGGTAACAATCCCTTTCAATCATTGAAGTTCCGGAGTTACACGACGAAAGACGGCATGCCCAACGATTATGTGCTGAGTTGTGTCAAAGATAAACAAGGAAATATATGGATTGCAACCGAAAACGGGCTTTCAAAATTTGATCCGGAAACAAAAACGTTTAGGAATTATGATTCCTACGATGGCTTGCCAAAAACGACTTTTTCCGAAGCTGCTGCCTGCCATCAATTACCGTATGGACCACTTGTCTTCGGAACAATCAGTGGTTATCTCTCCTTTGATCCTGACCATATCAGCACCAATCGTATACGGGCAAACATTGCCTTCACCCATTTACAGATCAACAACGAAGATGCCGGCCCCGGCGCCAACCAGGAGGTTTTAAGCACCGATATCAATTATGTTTCCGGGCTAAAGCTAAAATACAATCAAAACATCATCAGTATCGATTATGCTTTACTGGATCACCGCGCGGGTAACCGGCAGGCTTTTGCTTACCGTTTGATAGGCTTCGATAGTACATGGCATGATGATAGACAGTTTAGAAGAGCTATTTACACCAACTTGCCACCGGGACATTATGTGTTTGAGGTAAAAAGTCTCAGCACGGATTTGTATTCCAACCAGCCATATCGGCGTTTGGCGATCACGATTCTTCCGCCGCCATGGAAAACCTGGTGGGCTTATACCTTATATATAATATTCATTGGTGTATTGCTATACTTCATCCGGCGATATGCTCTTGCCATGATACGGCTGCGAAATAAGATTGCCATTGAACAAAAGGTGGCTGTGCTCAAGATGAATTTCTTTACCAATATTTCCCATGAGTTGCGAACACCGTTGACATTAATTGTAAATCCGCTTGAGCAACTATCTCGAAAGGGAAAGCTTTCATCTGAAGAAGCTTCTTGGGTAGATATTGCACAAATGAACGCTAATCGTATGGTGCGTTTTATAAATCAGCTATTGGATTTACGGAAAGTGCAAAGCGAGAAGGCAACACTTCGCATCTCCAGAGTAGAGATAATCACCTTTGTGAAGAAAATCGCTAACCACTTTATCGAGGCTGTCAGAAGCAAACAAATCAAACTGGAAATTGTATCAGATGATAAGGAACTTATTGCCTGGGTAGATGCAGAAAAATTGGATGTGGTTATTTATAATCTTTTGGGCAATGCCATCAAATTTACTCCTGAAGGGAAATTAATCAGGATACTGATAAACTCAATTCCTGAAGAACAAAGTTTTACAATTGCCGTTTATGACCAGGGGCCGGGAGTGCCACAGGAAAAGCTGGAAGAAATTTTTGAACTTTTTCAAGAAGGCTACCAATCGAAAGAAAGTGAATTAAAAGGCACTGGTATTGGATTAGCTCTTTCAAGAGAATTTGTCAACCTGCACAGTGGAAAAATTTGGGCCGAAAATAATGAAGATAGAGGGCTGACGGTTACGGTAAAACTGAAACTCGGGGCCGAACAATACCAACAGGAGGTTGTTTCCTTTGTTGATTTACCAAAAGCGGCGTCCATTCATGAAACACCGGTAGAACAACAAGTTCTTCTGCAACCCTCCACAGCACCGCCCCAGGACTCGGAGACGCCGTTGGTTCTGCTGGTAGAGGATAACGACGAGCTTCGCTCGTTTGTCAAAGGGCAACTAAGTGAATTCTATCGTGTGGAAACAGCCAAGGACGGCGAAGAAGGCATGCAAAAAGCAATCAATCTTATTCCTGATTTGATTGTCAGTGATATCATGATGCCAAAAATGGATGGTATTCAAATGTTAGATGCCGTTAAGAACAATGTAAATACCAGCCATATTCCGGTCGTTTTGCTTTCGGCAAAGTATTCCGTCGAAAGCCAGATTGAGGGATTGAAATACGGAGCTGACTATTATATAACAAAGCCATTCAACATTGAATTTTTAATCGCCTCCATTGACAACCTGCTCCGTCAGCGGAAGAAATTGTTTGAAGCACTGGTGGCAAAGAAAAAAACGGTCGCGTTGAGTCCGGAACCCATTGTCATCACATCCAAAGATGAAACCTTCTTAAAAGAAGTCATCAAAGTGGTGGAAGACAAAATGGCTGATACTGACTTTAATATTGAAAGTCTTGCAGAAACGATGAATATGAGTCAGAACACTTTTTACAGGAAATTTAAAAGCCTGACGGGCCTGACGCCGGTTGAATTTGTCCGGGATATGCGCCTGCAACGGGGCAAGCAGCTCCTGGACGCCGGGGATAATAATGTTTCCGAAGTGGCTTACATGGTGGGTTTTAGTAACCCCAAATATTTTGGCACCTGCTTTAAAGAGAAGTATCATATGTCTCCTTCCGATTACCTGAAGGCGAAAACATTGTAGGGATGCATTCTTTCAGGAGGATAACCGGGCTCTTCCGGTTTGCAGAAATGTCCATATATGTCTGCTTTTTCACTTAAAAATACGACTGATTTTAAATTGTTACATTTAATGTAGTGAAATACAATAGTCTTTGTTTTTGTGGGTGGAAATTTTAACCTCTTTGTCTAAAAAGTGGACCCCTTCCTTAGCTCCAATTGATAGGTTTGTGTCCATAATCACCAGAAGATAATCAAAGATTGTTGCCAGGTTTCTTTACCAAAAAACGGGCATATGAAAATTTACCGAACATTATTTAAGTATATATGAAAAACAAATCTTTAATGGCTGGTGCTTTTGCACTTACCTGCATTCATGCTACCAGCATCCATGCTCAAACTGCTCACACTTATACTGCCTATTCATGGACAAATCTTCCTACAATAGTGCAGCCCACTTTTCAAAAGGACACCTTCAATATCCTCAGTTTTGGCGCAAAAGGGGATGGTATCACTTTGAATACAGAAAGCATCAACAAGGCCATTGCCACCTGCAGCAGGAAAGGTGGGGGCGTGGTGCTGGTGCCAGATGGTATGTGGCTAACCGGACCTATAGAAATGAAAAGTAATGTAAATCTGCACGTATTGCGTGAAGCCATAGTGCAATTCACTGACGACTTTGATCAATTTCCTATTGTAGAGGGTAGCTATGAAGGGCGCAGATCCGCCAGATGCCAATCACCCATTTTTGGTTTGAACCTGGTGAATATTGCTATCTCTGGGAGCGGAATCTTCGATGGCAATGGTGATGCCTGGCGCATGGTAAAAAGAAACATGCTTACGGAAAACGAATGGAAGAGGAAAGTGGCATCAGGAGGTTCGGTGAGTGCGGATGGAAATACATGGTTCCCTTCACCAAAAACAAGATTGGCTCATGAGCAAAAAAGAACCAGTACTCTAGGATCTGGGCAAACATTGAAAGACTTTGAGGATATTAAAGATTTTCTACGTCCTAACTTGTTGGTACTCACCAATTGCAAAAAAGTGTTACTAGAAGGTGTCACCTTTCAAAACTCATCTGCCTGGTGTTTGCATCCCATCATGTGTGAAGATCTGACACTCAGAAATGTGTTTGTGAAGAATCCTGACTATGCGCAAAATGGTGATGGGGTTGATGTAGAATCCTGTAAAAATGTGTTGATCGAAGGCAGCACATTTGATGTGGGAGATGATGGCATTTGTATTAAATCCGGTAAGGATGAAGAAGGCAGAAAGAGAGGTAAACCAACAGAGAATGTAATTGTGCGTAACAATGTCGTATATAAGGGCCATGGTGGTTTTGTGGTGGGTAGTGAAATGTCAGGAGGGGCCCGTAACATTTTTGTTTACGATTGTTCTTTTATAGGTACCGATATTGGACTTCGTTTTAAAACGGCCCGTGGAAGAGGTGGTGTTGTTGAGAATATCCATATCAAGAATATCAGGATGAAGGATATTGTTCATGATGCTATTCTCTTCGATATGTACTACTTCATGAAACCACCCAAGCCAAATGAAAAAGTAGTGGTTCCGCCGGTTACTGAAGCAACGCCACAATTCCGGAATTTTTTTATCAATAATATCGTCTGCAATGGTGCAGAAAGGGGAATTTTTATCAGAGGTTTGCCGGAAATGAGCATCAAGGATATTCATTTGAATGATATTGTTTTAAAAACAAATAAAGGCGCTGAACTTATCGAGGCTAACAATATTGATCTGAACAACATTCAACTGAACTGCAAAATAACCAAGCCTCTTATTTATGTTGCAAACGGCAGCAATCTGACATTTAACAATATCAGGTTTATCCATGCAGAGCAACTGTTTAGTATTAACGGTGAGCAAAGCAGCAATATAAAAGTTGTGCATACTCATACATCCAGCGTTAAAAATATGGTTGAATTCAATAATGGTGCAGATGCAGGAATATTCAATATCAAATAGTCTTTGAGCCTGAACAAATGTTTTTTCGCAAACTTGTTTAGGGTCCATCAAGTTCGCCCTTTCAAAAAGTTGTTTATTAAATATAAAAGCAACATCTGATTTAAGAAAATAAGGATTGGGTAATTTAATATTTGTAATTAATTGATTTTTAATAAAAATTTTTTTCAATCAGAAAATTTGAACCTATTAGTCTGAAATTTGAACCTCTTTTTTACTTCTACAAGATAGGTTTGCCTTTAATTACTTGAAGCTCAACAAAGATTTTAGATAGGTTTAAAATACTGTCATGCGTGCTTGCTACGAATTCCTGCACTGCATTAAATAAATCAAGTCTGTTTTGCACCCTTTCCATAAGAGACCAATGCGTGTATTTAATTATATAAGTAGTCCAAATTTTAAGCTCGCATATGAAAAGTCAAATCTCCTCACTACTGCTCTTTTGCTTTTGTGTCAGTTTGGCATGGAGTCAAGTAAGTAGGAATTCAGGACGTGTTATTTCCGGCAGCGAAAAGCAGCCATCATATACTGTCAACAATATAAAATATTTCTAGTACCTCAAAACCCCCCTAATAATTGTATGACGCTTGCCAAAATCAAATCACTTTTTTCTAATTTATTAACAGCGCTATGTCTGTTTTGTGTTTACACCTTAAATGCCCAGCAGCCTGCCTTTCCCGGAGCGGAAGGGGCCGGCATGTATACCACCGGTGGACGGGGCACTGCCAGTGTGCCCACCACCGTTTTCGAGGTAACCAATCTTAGTGATGATGGTTTGCCGGGCAGTTTGCGCTATGCCTTGACTGCTTCGGCTACTTACCGCACTGTAGTGTTCAGAGTGTCCGGAACCATTCATTTGAATTCAAGATTGACCATTAAGGGCAATACCACCCTTGCCGGACAAACTGCTCCGGGTGATGGCATTTGTGTGGCTGATTATCCGGTCTCTATCAGTGGCGATAACGTCATTGTCCGCTACATGCGTTTTCGTTTAGGTGATAAAAACCAAAAGAAAGTGGATGCCAACGGCAACCCTGTGAATGGCTCGGGCAGCGATGATGCTTTTGGTGGCTCAGGTAGCAACATTATCATTGACCACGTAACTGCAAGCTGGAGCACTGATGAGGCCTTAACTATTTACCGGGGCGATAACCTTACCATCCAGTGGTGTATCATGAGTGAGCCTCTGAACTACTCATATCACTGGGAAACAGGAGATACTGATTGGGAACATCATGGTTTTGGCGGCATCTGGGGGGCAAAGCATGGAACGATGCACCATAACCTGTTTGCCCATTGCAAAAACAGAACCCCACGCTTTGCCGGCGTGAGTACTTATACGCCGGCAGTGCAAGGGGCGGAAATGGTCGATTTCCGCAACAATGTCATTTATAACTGGGGCATCAACAATATATATGGTGGCGAGGGTGGCTACTATAATGTTGTCAACAACTATTTAAAACCTGGTCCTTCTACTACCAGCAGAAAAACACAAATAGTTTCGGTGGATTCAGGCAGTGGTTATCCTTATGCCAAGTATTACTTAACCGGAAATTATATTACCTCTTCTTCCGCCAATTCCAATAACAATTGGTCCGGCGTTACCATGAAAAGCGGGAAACTTTCTGACACGGTGTATTCAAAAGTGGACACACCTTTCGACCTCGGCTATCCCGTTACCACTCAATCGGCCCTAGAGGCCTACGAGGCGGTTCTGCAGGGAGCCGGTTGCTCTTTGCCGGACCGGGACACTTTAGACCAACGCATTGTCAACGACGTGAGGAATGGTACGGGTAGAATCATTGATGTGCAAGGGGGCTATCCGCATGGCACACCGTATGAGCAAACGGTGAATGCCTGGCCAACATTAAATTCATCTACACCACCAGCCGATACAGACCATGACGGAATGCCGGATAGCTGGGAAAACAGTAACGGACTCAACCCCAACGATGCCAGCGACCGAAACGGAGTGGCATCTAACGGTTACACTAACCTGGAAAATTACTTGAACAGTCTGGCCAATCTTTCTGCCAGCACCAAACCAACTATCTATGCTAATGCTTCCTTCAATAGTTTTAATCAAACGATTGGTACGCCTTCACCGGCACAAAGTTTTTTAATTGCCGGTAAAAACCTTTCCAGTGATATCACGGTTACTGCACCAGCAAATTATCAGTTATCAATTGATAGTATTATCTGGTCTGGCAGCCTCATCTTAAGTACCAATAATGGCTGGGTTTCATCTACAAGGATTAATGTCAGGTTAAATGCATTGGCCAATGGTTCTTATAGCGGTGATATTGCAGCAAGTAGCCAAGGTGCGGCAACGGTTAATATGGCTGTTAATGGTACAACCTCTGATCCCACATTGCCTATCCCTCAGGTAGGACAAGCAAAAGAGAAATTATTGTATTCAACCGACTTTCAAGACTGGTCAAGCTTTACTTCCACAACGGAAGTAACCGTAACCAAAAAGACAGATTATTCGAACGAAGATTTGGTGTTTAAATTTTTTCAGGTAACGGTTGACCCGGCAGGCGAGAATACCACCAGGT
Source organism: uncultured Chitinophagaceae bacterium (assembly GCA_966674115.1). Taxonomy (GTDB): domain Bacteria; phylum Bacteroidota; class Bacteroidia; order Chitinophagales; family Chitinophagaceae; genus Flavisolibacter. The sequence continues at coordinate 3,183 of CBKWHA010000169.1, read as the reverse complement.
TTAATTACAATGTGGTTTCAAAAGGATGGGCGCAAGCACAAAAAGTTGTGGGCTCTTATATTGAAACATCACCACTGAAATCCATTACAAAGGTCCAGTTTATTCAGGGAGCCACCGGCTCAAACAGAGGTTATAAGTTATGGAAAAAGGGGTTGCTGGATTTGATCTGGATTCCCATTTACACCACACCGTGCGCCACGCCTGCCGGAGAAGTGGTTACGGTGAATATTAATGAAAGCAATGTAGCGCTTCGGTTTACAAACCTGGATGATACACAGAATGCCTATATGTTTGATTTGAAAATTTATGGCAATTATGTATCAAACAAACCGCAGCACACACTCACGGTTACACCAAATATTCCGGAAGCAGGTTCTGTTACAAAAACACCCAACGATGATACTTATGATGAAGGAATGACGGTTAAGTTGCAGGCAAATCGCAACTTCGGGTATCGGTTTGTAAAGTGGATTGACTCGCTGGGCACAGTGCTGTCAACAGCGAATCCCTATAATGTTACAATGGATGCAGATAAAAAGATTATAGCTGTTTTCGACACAGTTGCAACTTATGTATTTAATGTAAATATCGCAGGTTCCAAATGGGGTGAAGTGCAGTTAACGCCACAACCAGTCAACGGTAACTATGAAACAGGCACTGTGGTAACAATCAAAGCAATACCGAATGCTGTTACTAATTTCAGCCATTGGGAAGACAATTCAACAGCACTTCAAAGAGTGATTACTGTTGACGGAAACAAGAATTTTACGGCTACGTTTGACGAAGTTTCCTTTATCGTTGGTTGGAATTTCAAAGCATCAACACCTTTGGTAAGCAGGACGGGTGATTTCTATTCGCAAACAACCAATGTAGGCATGATCTCTGCCTACGATCCCAATGGAAGCTCTATATCATGGAAGGCTAATTCAGGAGCTTTTTCACCTTCCTATCCCAATGTTCATTTTAATACACCGGCAGCAGAGTTTAAAACAAAGCGCCGTTACCTGCAAGCCGATTTTTCTACATTGAATTATAAAAACATTCAGGTAACATCAATGGTCGGTGCTGCTTCACAAGCGTATGCTGTGCAAGTGCTGCAATATTCATTAGACAATGTAAACTTTACAGAGCTGGCACGTGTAGACATTACCAGTGTATACAATGCTGGTTGGAAGACATTGAGTGCAACGCTGCCTGCAAATGCTGAAGGGCAAAAAAGAGTTTATATCCGTTGGATAGCCGATAATACTAGTCCGATTCTTGGTGATCCCAATTCGATTGATGGTACTTCCTTTACCAATGTTTTTGTGTTTGCTGATAAATACATGCCGGTTGATACGGTAGCACCCGTGCTGATTGCTACAGAACCGGCGAATGGCTCTAAAACGGCTTCTATCAATGGAACTGTCGTTCTTACTTTTAATGAAACAATGAAGGCCGGTACCGGTAATATTATGTTGGGTTCAACTGTTTTATCCGGAACCTTTGGTTCAAGGGCAGTGAGTTTCAACTACCAAAAACTCAGTTATAACACGCCATACACTTTTACTGTTCCAGCCGGAGCACTCACTGATCTTGCCGGTAATCCCTTTCCTGGTATCACCGTAACGTTCAATACAAGTGCACGGACGCAACCAGCAAAAAAATTGTTTGATGCGGTAGTGGCACAAGATGGCACCGGTGATTATCCTTCTGTTCTTTTGGCAATTGCTGCTGCACCCACCAATAGAACAGCGCCCTGGCTGATTTATATTAAGAATGGCAAGTATACGGGTCATATCGATATTCCTTCGAATAAGCCATTTATTCATCTGATTGGACAAGACAAGGACAGTGTGATTATTTCAGATAACCGTTTATCGGGTGAAGATGGTAGCCAGACTACACCAACTTTTCCTGTTCAACAAGGTGCAACCGTGTATGTGAATGCACCGGATTGTCACTTTGAAAACCTGATAATTGAAAATAGTTTTGGCTACGAAAAACAAGCAGGTCCCCAGGCTCTTGCTTTATATACAGAGGCTGATCGTTTTACGGCAAACAATTGTTGGCTGCGCAGTTACCAGGATACATATTTGACTGCATACGGCGGAACTGCCTATCGTCATTACTGGCGAAACAGTAAAATAGAAGGAGCGGTAGATTTCATTTACGGAGGTGGTGATGTATTATTTGATAAATGTACCATCACCTGTACCCGTAAGGACGGCGGTTATATAGTCGCTCCAAGCCACGCCACAGGAACTGCCTGGGGATATGTATTCAGCCATTGTACGATTGATGAGGCGCATGCTTCGGGTGTAACCACCTATTTCGGCCGCCCCTGGCATAATGCTCCAAAAACAGTTTTTCTTTATACCACTTTAAAGGCAAATGTTTATCCGAAAGGCTGGTACTATAAGATGAACGCTATCCCTGCAATTTTTGCCGATTATGCCACTATGGATGCGAATGGCAACATGGTGGATACATCGTATCGCATCGAAGACTATGAGTACAATAAAACCGATTCTTCCGGCAATACAATAACCATTAAAGGGAAAGCGAAGAAAAGTCTTACCGATGCAGAAGCGGCCACTTATACCTATGAAAACGTATTGATAAGAAGTGGCAGCAACTGGGATCCAAGGATGATGACGGAAGCTCCGGAAAAGCCGGCAAAGGTTCTTGTAAAAGGATCAACGTTGAGCTGGAAAGATGTTCCTTACTCCCGTTTGTACATTGTGTTCAGGAACGGAAAGGTGCTGGATTTTACAACAAGCAATATATATACTGACTCCAGTGCTGAAAACAACACTGCCTATACCTATGCAGTGCAGACGGTAAGCGAGTACGGCGCACTGAGCGAAATGACAAATGCAGTTGATGACACTACACTGCCTGTTGTGGTCGTTAAAAATATTACCGTGGCACTGGATACACTGGGAAGGGCTGCAATCACGGCAGATATGGTTGACAATGGCTCGCATGACGAAAGCGGAATTGATACGCTTTATCTGGATAAAAGCAGTTTTGACTGTTCAAACATTGGTGGCAACCAGGTAACGTTGACCGTAAAAGACAAGAGAGGAAATGTGTCTTCAGCAACAGCAGTTGTGACTGTGAAAGATGACATTGCCCCTATTGTGCTTACCAAAAACATCGAGCTTACATTAGTCAATGGTTCAGCAGTATTACAGCCTT
>CBKWHA010000168.1:0-12232 GCA_966674115.1 uncultured Chitinophagaceae bacterium | reverse complement strand
AATTCTCTCGAATTTGTTTTCTGTAACAAATTGTAGTTTTTGGATCAGGTCCAGTTCGCTTCTTTCGGCTTGTGGTTTTTGCTTTTCTTCGTCCAGCAACCGTTGCCTTAAGAATTCCAGGTCATCGGCATTATGGTCCATTGCATACCTGATAATATACTGAATGAACTCTTCTGCCAGGTTCATATTATCTTCCAGATCACAGAAAGCCATTTCAGGTTCAATCATCCAGAACTCAGCCAGGTGACGCGCTGTGTTGGAGTTTTCTGCCCGGAAGGTGGGACCAAATGTATAGATCTCGCCGAAAGCTGTAGCACCTAATTCTCCTTCCAATTGGCCGCTTACGGTAAGATTGGTAGAACGTCCGAAGAAGTCCTCTGAAAAGTCAATGCTGCCATCATCCAGGCGTGGAGGATTGTCGAAAGGCAATGTGGTTACACGGAACATTTCGCCTGCACCTTCTGCATCAGAAGCGGTGATAATAGGTGTATGCAGGTAAACAAACCCTTTATCATTAAAGAACTTGTTAATAGCAAAGGCCAGTGAATGGCGGATGCGGAAAACGGCACCAAATGTATTGGTACGGAAGCGTAAATGCGCTTTCTCGCGCAAAAATTCAAGGCTATGCTTTTTAGGTTGAAGTGGATATTTTTCTGCATCAGAATCGCCCAGGATTTCCACTGTATCAGCTTTCAGCTCCAGCTTTTGACCTTTACCCAGAGAAGGAATTACAGTGCCGGTCACTTTTAAGGAAGCGCTGGTTGTAATGCGCTTCAATAATTCATCATCAAACTTTCCAAGCTCCAAAACCACTTGCAAATTGTTGTTGGTGGAGCCATCATTCAATGCCACGAACTGGTTGTTGCGAAAGGTACGTACCCAGCCCATTACGGTTTCTTGCTGTCCCTGAGGTTCGCTGTTTAGGAGTTCTTTTATTTTTATCCGCTTGTTGAACATATTGCCTGTTTAAGAGCGGCAAAGATAAACCACGCAGCCACCGGATTTTCAGGATTTTTGAGCATAATCAAAAGGATTTCAGGGAAATAAGGTGATAAGACCCCTGATTTATGAAGATTTATGGAGTTTAGACGGAATTTGGATTAATATTTGAAACCAAGCAATGCGGTGCTTTTGAAAAGTTTGGAAAATAATACTATAAAATAACTATAAGTCTGTTCAATATGTCGCAGATAACAGGCTTATGGTGCGCCAGGTACACTGGAGTAGTTGGTTTGACAGGCTGAAGGTGTTTTGTGATTTTTCAGTAACTAAGTTGAAAAATTTACTTAAAAAAAGTCTTTAGATTCGATATTATCTGGGTTCGCAAAGAAAAAATTTTACTATTCACTTTTTTAGCGTTATACTTGCACCAGAAAAAGTTGAGAGACCTCTCCTGCTTTACTCACAACGATCGTTTTTTTCAAACTTCCATTCACAACTAAACCCAAAGATCCAATTGAAGATTGGCGCTCAAATGAGCTTATAAAACAAGATTTTTTCTATGTACGATATTTTGCAGTTGAATGATATGCTTGTTCCAGAATTGCTGGATATTGCAGAACAGCTTCAGATTAATGACGCAAAAAAGCTGGATAAACAAGAGCTGATTTATAAAATTTTAGACAGGCAGGCCGTGATGGCTAGCGAAGGCAAAGCCCAGAATAGTGAACGTCCTAAGCGGAAACGTATTGTAAAGGCTACTACTGCTAATACAAACGAAGAAGCTGTTGTGGAAACAATCGCTCCCGTGGAAGTTGGAGAGAAAAAGCCTATCAAAAAGATTAAGACAAAAAATGATGAACGTCCAAAAAAGGGCAAGAAAAAAGCAGAAGATCAGGAAATAACAAATGAAATTCCCCAGGATGAGCCTATTATTGACTCAGCGGTGAATGACGTGGAAGAACCTGCAGAATTAGAAGAGTTATCAGCAGTTGCAGAAGCCCCCCGCACTACCGAAAAGTCCAGTGTACAGATCAGTAAATATTATCCCCAGCGCCGGGAGCAGGCTTTTAACATAGAGTTTGATGGTATCATCAATGCTGAAGGCGTTTTAGAAATGATGCCTGATGGTTATGGTTTCCTGCGCTCTTCTGATTATAACTACCTGTCTTCTCCGGATGACATCTATGTATCTCCTTCTCAAATCAAATTGTTTGGTTTAAAAACAGGCGACACTGTTTACGGTTCTGTGCGTCCGCCTAAAGAAGGTGAAAAGTATTTTGCCCTGCTGAAGGTGGATACGATCAATGGTAAAAAACCTGAAGAGGTGCGCGACCGTGTGCCGTTCGATTACCTGACTCCGCTTTTCCCTTTTGAAAAGCTGAACCTGTTTACTACTTCAACAGATTATTCAACCCGCATTATGGACTTGTTTACCCCTATTGGTAAAGGCCAGCGCGGATTGATCGTAGCGCAGCCCAAAACAGGTAAGACCATGCTGTTGAAAGCTGTTGCCAATGCCATTGCTGAAAACCATCCTGAATGCTACCTGATGGTGGTATTAGTAGATGAACGTCCAGAAGAGGTAACCGATATGGAACGCAGTGTAAGGGCTGAAGTAATCGCTTCTACATTTGACGAGCCGGCAGAAAAGCACGTGAAAGTGTCTACCATGGCGCTTCAAAAAGCTAAACGCCTGGTAGAATGCGGTCATGATGTGGTGATCCTGCTCGACTCCATTACACGTTTGGCACGTGCTCACAATACCGTAGCTCCTGCTTCTGGTAAAGTATTATCTGGTGGTGTGGAAGCCAACGCCATGCAAAAGCCTAAACAATTCTTTGGTGCCGCCCGTAAGATTGAACATGGCGGTTCTTTGACCATTTTAGCTACGGCCCTAATTGACACAGGTTCCAAGATGGATGAGGTGATCTTTGAAGAGTTCAAAGGAACCGGTAACATGGAGTTGCAGCTTGACCGTCGCCTGGCCAACAAACGTATCTTCCCGGCTATTGATCTAGTGGCGTCTTCTACACGTCGTGATGATCTGTTACTGGAGAGGGATGTATTGCAGCGTATGAACCTGTTAAGGGTATACCTGAACGATATGAATACAGAAGAGGCCATGAATGAACTTCTCAAGCGAATGAGAGGCACAAAGGACAACTATGAGTTCTTGGCTTCAATGAATAGATAAAAGATTGACTGTCAAGCCGTTGCAACTACGGTCCTATTTTTGTAATAGTGGGTTGAAACAAATTTTTAACCATTATGAAACAAAGATTGTTAGGACTTTTTGCAGCGGCTTTTTCTATTGGCTTTGTAGCTTGTAACAATGATGGTAACAATACCTCAGCTTCTGCTGATACTGCTGCAACAGAAGACATGAATACCGCAACTACTACTGAAACTTCAACAAGCAGTTATGCTGCCAAGGCAGATAGCTTCAGGATCAACAGTGAAGCCGGTGCTTATGTAGACGCCCGCACGGGCAAGAAAGTCAGGATCAAAGTAGACCCAGAAACTGGTACCAGGACCAATATGGAAACAGGTGAACCTGTTGACTATTACGTAGATACCCGCACCTGGTGGGTATATGGTGATGATAGTTGGGATACTATTGGTACGGCACGTATGGAAGGAAATGAATTAAAGTTCAGGGATAACAACAACAAATGGGTGCCTTTCCATGAACGCTGGAAAGTAGATGATGATGGTGATTTGAAAATGAAGACTGATGATGCTAAAATGAAAGTAGATAAGGATGGCGATATGAAGGTCAAAACAGATGAAGGTAAAATAAAAAGTACCGAGGAAGGTGTTAAAGTAAAAGACTAATGGTAATGGGTATTGAGTGCTCGAAATTTTTGTTGCGTTGATTACCTGGCCAGTAGAAAAAGAAAAAGTGCTTCCCGCAGGAAGCACTTCCTTTTAAAAAATAATTGAACAGACATATAAAACATTTTACTTCTTTCTTGCGTTAAATAGACTTTATTTTACTTTTAAATAATTATAGGCTTATACAACCTTTAGCCCAACCTTTATGAAAATGAAAAACCTTCTGCCCTTCTTATTAGTGGTATGTTTCCAGGCCTCAGCACAGGACATCAGTGGTTTGTATTCAGGAACAATGTTAAACGATAGTACCAAAAAGGTTCAGAACTATGAACTGGCCTTAAGTGAATACAAAGGAAAAATTACCGGTTATGCCTACACTACTTTTGTTGTAAATGATACCTTTTATTACAGCATTAAAAGGGTAAAAGCTACAAAAGCGAATGGTGAGTTGATCGTGGAAGATGTAAAGATGTTGGCCAATAATTTTCCTGTAGAACCATCGAAAGGTGTACACCAGATCAATACCATTCCTTTGCCCCAACAGGATAGCATAACAGAATTAAAGGGTTCGTGGAGAACCACAAAAACTAAGACCTACTACTCAATACATGGCGCCCTGGACCTTAAAAAAGATAATGACAGCTTACGATCACCTTTGATCAGTCACCTGAAAGAGTTGGATGTTATAAAAAGCTCCGCTCCGGTTTATGCGAGCAATACAGAAAAGGAGAAGGTGAAAACAAAACAGGTGACTGAAAATAAACCTATAACAGAAGATAAACCCGTAGCAAAAGGAAAGCCGGTAAAAGAGAGTAAACCAATAGCAGAAAGTAGGCCAGCTAAAGAAAGCAAATCCGAAAAAGAAGACAAACCTTCAATTTCGAAAAATAAAGAAACAACACCAGTAGTGGTATCTGCAGAACAAAGAACGGCAAAACTGCTGCAAACAATTGATGTGGCTACAGATAGTTTGATTCTTTCTTTTTATGACAACGGAGTAGTAGACGGTGACACAATTTCCGTTCAACTGAATGGTCAAAGCGTTATTTCAAAAACAAAGTTAACTGCCGTTGCTGCCAAGCGAACAGTGCTTTTGCGCTCCGATGATACAGATACTTACCAGCTTACTTTGGTTGCAGAGAACCTCGGTACGATTCCGCCTAATACAGGTTTGTTAATTGTGCAGGATGGTCAGAACAGATACAATATCAACTTTAGTGCAGACTTGCAGAATAATGCGGTAGTAGTGTTTAGGAAGAAGAGGTGATTGGTTGGCATGATGATCAATAATCAGTGATGAATGATGAGTAGATTTACTGGTCATTCAGCACTGATTGTTCATCCATTAAATAGCAAAGTTCAATATCAACTTACGTCCATAATCTCCCCATCGCTTCGCTATTTTATCCAGAGATTCCATCATGGTTCTATGCGTTACTTTTTTGCCTTTTGTAGCGGGTACCACACTGCTTAGATTAACTCCATTTACTTCTACTTTAGTTGCAAACCAGGTAATATGCAATCGCGGAACACCCATACCTAAAATCATTCCAGGCAACCCATGGATGCTCTCTGGCCCGCCGGGAATTAATAGTTGATCTGTATAAAAGGCAAACACACCTATGCTGTCATTTAAGATGCCTACAGCCTTTCTGCATTCGAACCCTGCGATCTCCCGGGTATCGCCTGTTATTTTCCATTTAATTTTAGCAAGGCTATCTTCCACCAAAAAGGTCTCCTCAAATACTGGTTTTTGTGAAACGGCTTTACCTGTTTTATAATCAGAATAAACTACGTTTTTATCCGCTATAGGCCTGTACCAGTGTCTTGCATTAATAACACCTTCTCTACTTGGTTTGTATATGGATTTCGTGGTATCACCAATAAAATCATAATAACTAACATAAGTGGCAGGCAGACCTTCTTTGATACGCTCATACCATTCTGGCTCCAACTCTTTATACTGCTGCCGTACATATATGGTTTTTTCAAACTCCACTTTTATAGTGCCGAAAAAGGGTGTTTGCGCATGGATGATTCCTTGTTGAAGTAAAGCTGCTATGATTAAAAAAATAATCCTTTTCATAAAAGTTGTTGTTTTAGTTAGTTGGTGAATGGTCAATTGGCGTTTCATTTATTACTATTTTCCTGAAGGCATTTTATTGAATGACCATTCAAACTTGAGCAGGAAATAACGGCTAACACGCCAGTATCTTTCATCAGTTACAAAGTTGCTGTTGATGATACGATTGTAGCCTCTGTTCTGGTTTAAAATGTCATTTGCCAGGAAGATGATCTTACCGCTTTTATCCTTTAATACCTTTTTGGAAACAGAGGCATTCCATTGAACAATATTGGTATTGCGGTCGAAAGCCGCAATCCGCTGGCGCAAGTTGGCATTCACATCGCTACTTAACTCGATCTTACCGGGAAGCATCACATAGCCATAGGCATTTCCCCCATAAGAAAAAAAGTTGTTGTTTACATCTTTTTGCAAAGAAGAGCGTGAACTGTTATAGCCTATTCTGGGACCTATATTAAAGTCATATTTATCCTTTACTTCGTAGCCAATGCTATAGGATATACCAAAATTTGCCGAGTTATTGATGCCTTTTTCACCATTGATGAAATTAATATTGCGTCCACCATTACCATCTACATTTATTGAATGACGTAATTTCTTTTCACCCGGCCTAACAGACCAATAACTATAAAAGTTCCAGTTATTGTTACCATTTACATTGATTGGGCTGTAGGTCCTTTTACCGGTTGCTGTATCTATGATACTGGAATTGGTAATGGCATTTTGTGTTGTGTTATACGAACCACCAACGCCAAAATTGGTTCCGGTAAGCACCTTGTAGCTATAATAATATGTATGGATTCTGTGATTGAAACCAACCTTTAAATCTGGATTTCCAATAAAAACGTTCAAAGGATCATTATTATCCCGCAGGGGTTGTAGTTGGTTCATTCCTGGCTGCACGGTTGTACCCCGATAATTAAAACCAAGACTGCTTTGTTGTTTGATTTGATAACTATAAGATGCCTGTGGGGTAAAATTCAGAAAGTTGTATGTATTCCTATTGTTCTTTTCTAAGTCATGTAAGTCAAGTTGAATGGCTGACAGCCCGGAACCAAAAGCAAACCTCATTTTTTTGCTAACATATCGCAAAACAGCCATGGCACCGTGAGAAGAAGCATTGAGATCGAAATTATTGCTGTATAAGGAATCCAGTACCTCGTACTTGCCATTGTTGCCTTTATTAAAGGAAGAATGCTCGGAAGAAGAGTTGTTATTGTTGAAGCTATATTCTGATATTAAGTTCCACTTTGGTGAAAGTGGTTCGCTGAATGTGATTTTAGAACCTATTGTTTGAGATCTTCCTGTAAAAATCTTTTGTTGGTCGATAGTAACAGAATCAATAACACCATTTCTATAATATTGAGTAAGAGCATTCAGTTTACCATCCTGATCATCTTCAACCAATCCAAAGCGTAGAGAGACTAACAGTTGCCGGTCTTTCTTTTTGAAGAGTTGCTTATAAACAAGCTGGTTGTCCAGTTGTTTTCGTTTTGTTTCATTAGTCCTTGTCTGATTGTTTACATTCAAAGTATCCTGCAGTTCATTCAGCGATTCACTGTTTGTTTCATTAAATCCCTGCATTGTTTTGTAAATCCCTGCCGTAGTAAATTTGAAAGAGGTTAATGAATCCAATTTCCATTCATATTTCCCATTTAAGGCATGCTGCTGGTTTAATCCATTGCTATTTACACGGCGGTTACTATACAATAACCCACTAGAAAGAATGGTTTGTGAAAGGGTAGATGATTCGTTTCTTGTGGACAAACGGTTATACCGGTACGAAGTGTTGACCCCCTGTTTGTCCGCGTTCCATTTATTGATAAATAAAGCGCCGGCAGTGTAGGAATCTGGTAAGCCTCGCAGGCTCCAGTCGTTAAAATCATCCCCACTGCCAAAACTATAGTAATAACCATTGATTTCATCGTATTCAAAATCATTTTCTATGCCCAGTTTATTCCGTTCTTCCCAGTTCAGGCTTCCTGTACTAACGGTGCTCTTTGATCCATATACAGAGACTTTCTTTTTGCCAACGAAGCGGTTGAAGTACGCTTTTGCATCATGATACTTTTGGAAGTCACTTCCTGCAAAGGCTTTTCCAAAGGACCCCTTTTTGCTGTTTTCCTTCAACTTGATGTTTACAGTCTTGCCCTGACTACCTCCTCCCAATCCTTTTAGCTGTTCCTGCTCCGATTTATTATCAAATACCTGCACCTTATCTACAGCTTTAGCTGAAATATTTTGTGTCGCCATGGTAGGATCATCGCCAAAAAATTCTTCCCCATCCACCAGCACCTTTTGCACCTTCTGGCCATGAGCGGTGATCTGGCCTTTACTATCCACCTGGAATCCGGGAAACTGTTTCAATAGTTCCTCCACAGTAGCACCTTCTCTTACTTTAAAGCTATCGGCTACATATTCAGTAGTATCACCTTTGATACGGATAGCACGTCCGCTTTGTATGACTACTTCCTTTAAAAGTGTAGCCTTTTGCGTGAGGGCAATCGTGCCCATATCAACAACAGGTGCATCGACATTTACTTCATCCACATAGTCTGCAAACTTTGGAAAGGTAACCATCACAAAGTATTTACCTTTTGCAACATTGGGCAGGTGAAATGTTCCGTCCTTGCTGCTGCGGGTAAATGTTAATAAGGTTGAGTCATTCTTATTGAGCAGGGAAATGACTGCCTGAGAAAGAGGAGCTTTGCTAAGGGTGTCCCAAACTTTGCCTTTTAACTGAGCTTCTTGTTGTCCAAAAGCATGGTTAAGCAGGGTGATGAAGGCAAAGAACAAGAGCGCTTTTTTCATGTGTCAATGACAGTTAGTTAGTAAAAGTTTCACCCGAATGTAGACGTTATATGTAAGTTATTTACATATAGGAAAACAATTAACCTCAGGTTAACATTAAAAAAAATGCTAAACAAAAAACTTTGTTTAGCATTTTAGATTGTACGTGCTTGTTATTTAATTTCTTAGAATACTGAACAGATTAAAAGAGGAATTCGTAATCTTCAAACAGACTGTACAATATATTCCTAAGCAACCTTACTGAAACTGAAAAAAAATTGGAATAGCTTGTAAGTTTTCCATCATCTGCTCAACCTATATAGAAAGAAAATGATGAACTCGAAATTAGCGTTCTATTTTGCAATTAATATATTGCTAATGCTTTACACAGGTAAGGCAATCAGCCAATCTGCAGCCGGCATGAGCCAGGTGCTCGAAGAATACATGAAGGTGCAACATGAAAGGATCAATTTCAGTGGTACTGTGTTAGTAGCCAATCAAAAAGATATTTTATTCATGCAATCCATCGGTGCCGCCTCGCTTGAGTTAAATGTGCCCTTACAAAAAGATGCTAAGTTCAAAATTGCTTCCATAACAAAGGCGTTTACCGGCCTGCTCATTGCTCTTTCAGAAAAGGAAGGACGGTTGCATTTTGAAGACAAATTGCAATTGTTTTTCCCTGAACTGAAAGACGATAAATGGAAACAGATCACTGTGCGGCAATTAGTTGCCCACACTTCAGGAGTACCACATTGGAATGGCGTCAGTGATTACTGGAATACAAAATCTAAACTATCACTCAACAAAGAACAAGTATTGAGTGAGATATTTAAATTAAACTTGCTTTTTGAGCCGGGAACGAAAGTAGAATATTCTAGTCTTGGTTATTATTTGCTGGCTGCCATACTTGAAAAAGTGTATAACAAAAGTTATGACAAACTGCTTCAGGATAAAATATTGAATCCTTTGCAATTGAAAGGAACAGGTGCATGCGATCAAACAAGCATCGTTCCCGGCTTAGTTTCAGGTTATCATTTGATGGGCGATGATCGTTTGATCGTTGCACCATATAGAGATATGTCACCCATGACGGGTGGCGGAAATATGTATTCAACTGCAACCGACCTGTGGCACTGGTGCCGCAGTTTATTATTGGATAGCCTATGGGATGATGCTATCAAAAGAGCTGCTTTTACACCTCTTACCACAGAGAAGATGAGTCATAAGGATGGGGCACTCTATGGTATGGGTTGGTACATCAGAGAAAAGACGGATCAACACTCAAAAGCTTATCATATAGGTGGGGGCACATATGGATTTTCAAGCAAAGTGGCTATGTACCCGGATGCGCAATTATATATCATTATACTGTCAAACATTTCTTTGCTGCCAATGGATGATGTGCTCTGGAAGGATATTGAAAAAATTGTGATGGGAAGAACATTTAAACTTCCTGAAAAGTTTCCGGAACAAATAAAACTTGGTCCGGAAGTATTGAAAACGTTTGAGGGGTTGTACACTTCAGATAATAAAATGGAACTAAGGGTGTTTATGCACCAAAGTAGCATCTATGTAAAATTGGAGCGAAACCCTCCTTTGGAGATCTATGCTAAAAGTGAAAACGAATTTTTTGCCAGGAAAATAGATGTGCAGTTCAATTTTGTACGGGACAAAGAAGGAAAAATCACAGGGCTAAGAACAGAGGGACGAGGAAGAACCGACTATTTTTTGAAGCAATAATTCCCTGTATGGAAGAAAAATTTTTAAAAGAAATAGCAGAGCACCAGGCACTTATTTATAAGGTATGCCGTCTGTATCGTGATACACATGAAGACAGGGAAGATCTTTTTCAGGAAATTGTTTACCATTTATGGAAGTCGTATCCAACGTTTCAAGGCAAATCAAAAATATCTTCCTGGATCTACAGGATCAGCTTGAATGTTGCCCTGGCTTCTTTTAGAAGAAAAGGCATTGAGTTGTCAGGGACTGATAGCTTCCCGGAAAATATAGCAGTTCAGGATGCCGTTCAGGAAGAAACAAGAGAAGAACTCCTTTTCAAAGTGATAAAAAAGTTAGATGACGCAGAAAAGGCCATCGTTGCTCTTTACCTGGAAGATATGAGTTATGCTGAAATAGCGGAGATCATCGGCATTAGTGAGAACAACGTTGGGGTTCGCCTGAATAGGATCAAGAGAAAAATAAAAACACTTTTAAATGCTTAACAATGGAATTAGAAGATTTCAAATCAGCTTATTTACAAGCTGGAAAACAGGAAAAAGATAAAGATGCCTTGCAACGGATGCTCCATGCAGGCAATCCGGTAATAAAAGGGATCAAAAGGCAGTTGATCATAGAAACTGTACTCTGGCTTATCTTTCTTGTAGTCTATTACGACTTCTTTGATGGCCATCTAAAACCATTGATATGGAATTTGTTACTTGTGCTGTCGGTTATACTATTATTACTGCATAATTTCTTAGGTTATAAAATCACCAACAAGCCCGTAAATGGTGATAATATTCAGGAGTCGCTTAAAAACTACCTACAAAAGGTCCGCTGGTATTCAATCATATCAATAGCCTCAAGGATAACGGCAATAATTATTGTTTTTGGATATTTTTTATCGTCAATAGAATCAACCGATAAAAAAATATGGGGCATTGGATTCTTGTTGCTTCTAATAATCATCCAGGGTTTACTGCTGAGGAAAATTTGGCTGGGAAGAATTGATAAACTAAAAAAAGTGTATGCACAATTAATTGCATAAAATGACGGTGGCCCTGCTTGCTGCCAAAAACTATGTAAGAAGCGCATCAATCCGATCTGCCAGCTTCCGGTCTCTATCCGTGACCACATCACCAGCATCATGCGTAGACAGCCAAAACTCGACAGTATTCCAGGAGTTTGTCCATTTAGGGTGGTGATTCATCTTTTCTGCTATCATAGCCACGCGGGTCATGAAGCCAAAGGCTTCGTTGAAGTCTTTAAACTCAAGCTTGCGGTAAAGCGAGTTGTCTTTTTCCTGCCAGGTCATAGTAAGTAAATTTTCAAATTAATCAGAATACTAGATGCTCCTTGTTTCTGATCTTTTCATCCGTTAACTCCACTACCAATTGCACACCTTTGATGGTACGGATAGAGTTGATCAGTTGTAACAAAGCATAATCTGTAACCACATCACCTTTCAGCAGCCATAAAAAGTCCAGGTGCTTAAACTCAGGCAATAGGTACTCTCCATCAAATTGATTATTATATAAATAATGTACCAGCGATGTATACTTCTCAGCATACTCATACACCGCAAAAAAATAATTGCGCTGCTTCCTGGTTAACTGTATCTCTATATCATTATTGACCCTGAAATCAAATCCAAACAAATTATTCAAATGCCAGCAAAACTGGTAATCTTTTACAGGTGCCATAATGCCCAATAGCCTGGTATCTTCAAAAAAGCTATCAGTCAGGTCTTTGTGGTCAAGTACTAATCGCATACAGATAGCTTTGGGGGGGCTCACTGAAACTCCACCGGAGAAGAGTGGCTCTCATTTCCTCGGTTATAATACACTGTTGTTTTATCGCCTT
>CBKWHA010000167.1:0-12255 GCA_966674115.1 uncultured Chitinophagaceae bacterium | reverse complement strand
GTGCTATTTTTTTGTACAAAAGTGAATTTGCAAGCGGGAAGAGATAGCAAAATTTGGGTATTGTAAAACAAAAATTGCTTGCAAATGAATACAACTGTAGTATCTGCACCAACATCGGCATCTGCCGCCTCAGCATCGGTATCTGCTACATCAACATCTGTTTCTGTTCCAAAGGTAGCAGCAAGGCCTCTATTCAAGGCCCGTTATGACCACTATATTAACGGTCAATGGACGGCGCCTTCCAACGGAAAATATTTTGACAACATCTCCCCCATTGACGGTAAACCATTTACCCAGGCAGCAAGGGGGAACGCTGCCGATATTGATGCGGCACTGGATGCGGCATGGGCAGCATTTCCATCCTGGAGCAAAACATCAGTAGCTACACGGAGTAATATCTTACTTAAGATAGCCCAGGTGATGGAAGACAACCTGGAATACCTGGCTGTTGTAGAAACCGTTGATAATGGAAAGGCCATCCGGGAAACACGCGCAGCCGATCTGCCGCTGGCGATTGACCATTTCAGGTATTTTGCCGGCGTGATCCGTAGTGAAGAAGGCACAATCAGCGAGCATGATGAAACCACTGTAAGCATCCAGTTGCACGAACCCATCGGAGTAGTGGGGCAGATCATTCCCTGGAATTTTCCCTTGCTTATGGCTGCCTGGAAAATTGCCCCTGCCCTGGCAGCAGGTTGTTGTGTTGTTGTAAAACCTGCGGAACAAACGCCGACGAGCATTTTGTGTTTGATGGAGCTGATCGGGCACCTGCTGCCACCAGGAGTATTAAATGTCGTCACAGGCTTTGGTATAGAAGCAGGCAAACCGTTGGCATCATCACCCAGAGCCAGTAAGGTTGCCTTTACCGGAGAGACCTCAACCGGCCGCCTGATCATGCAATATGCTGCAGAAAACCTTATACCTGTAACGATGGAATTGGGAGGCAAATCGCCTAATATCTTTTTTTCCTCTGTTGCAGATGCTGATGATGACTATTTTGATAAGGCTGTTGAAGGCGCCGTTATGTTTGCCCTTAACCAAGGTGAGGTTTGTACCTGTCCGAGCCGTTTGCTTGTGCATGAAAAAATCTATGATGTGTTTATGGACCGGGTATTACAACGTACCATGGCTATCAAAATGGGGAATCCGCTGCATCCGGATACCATGATGGGTGCACAGACTTCGAAGGAGCAATATGATAAGATACTCAACTACATAAATATTGGACGGGAGGAAGGTGCACAGGTGCTTTGTGGTGGCGGTGCGTTCTATCAAAACAGCGGACTGGAGAGCGGTTATTATATTCAACCAACTATATTCAAAGGACATAATAAAATGCGGATATTCCAGGAAGAGATCTTTGGACCGGTAACGGCGGTTACTACTTTCAGAACCACGGAAGAAGCCATAGCCATTGCCAATGATTCATTGTATGGATTAGGCGCCGGTGTATGGACAAGAGATGCGCACGAGTTGTACCAGGTGCCTCGTGCTATACAGGCAGGCCGAGTATGGGTGAACTGTTATCATGCCTACCCTGCCCATGCTCCATTTGGCGGTTATAAAAAGTCGGGATTTGGAAGGGAGACGCACAAAATGATGCTTAACCATTACAGGCAAACGAAGAATATGCTAGTATCGTACAGCAAGAACAAACTTGGTTTCTTTTAATTGAGTCCATAATAAGGGTCTTATATAAAACCGAGGGCTGATCAAAAACGCTGACTTATACTAAATTCAAGTGAATAATATTATGTTGGGTCGTGAATGGTCCATGGTGAATACTTTATTTGAAAATGGTATTAGAATGAAAGTATTGTTATTGGTTGGCCCTGATTTTATTGGTTACCGAAAAGATTGAAGCAAAAATTGAATTTGCCAATCTATTCTTATCTTCATCTATACAAAATTTTCTTACACCAAAAATAACCGCTTATGGAAACTCAAACTCTAAATCTTACCGATAATGAAACCACTTACCCTCCCCTATCGGACAGAGTGCAATCTACCTTTATTGATGCCATTTTCCTTGTAATCCTAATGTTTATATTTTCCTCTCTGCTAGATCGATATGAAGATGTACCCAACTGGATAAGAATCGTATTATTTATTGGAATTTGGGTGGCTTATGAGCCTGTTGCTACATCATTAGGATACACTATAGGTAATTACGTTAAAAACATCCGTGTTAGGAGAAAAACTGATGTGAGCAAACGGATTAATATCGTTCAGGCTATAATTAGATATGCGGTGAAAATAGTCCTGGGCTGGTTGTCTTTCCTAACTATTCATTCTAACAAAGAAAGACGCGCCATACATGACCTTTTAGTAGGAAGCGTAATGATTAGAAAATAATATGAGGATATTCATTATGGGGGATGTTTCATTTGTACTGCTCCTGCACAGAAAAACTTCCTGAAGAGAAAGGTTGTGGATACACTTGAAAAGAGGAAACTCCACTACTCTATTGTGGCCTTTATGGACTTATGGATCTTGGCAAGGAAATAATACAAAGAAGCGGCCTGGTGGAAAGATGTCACTTTAAAGAAAGTGGTGAATATGCCTGGAATCTACATACTTTATTGTTATAAACCCTATTGGTCCGCACTTTCTTATGCTACAAAAAGACTTTACAAACTTTGCGACCAAATGCACTGTTGAATGCTTTAAAAAAGTAAATACTATGTTAAAGGGCTTTAACATACAAAAGCCCATCTTTTATATTGTTACAGCTTAAAAACAAAGCATAGAAAACATTCCTACCTTTAGAAGTTATGATTTAAAAAACATTAGTAAAAATACCAGAAAATCAAGTACAAACCCCTTGAAAGTATACGTAAAGTTTGGACATTTGTTTAACTTTATATGGGGAGCCCACATGCCTGATTGAATAAACAGTGGACTTTTCAGAAGGTTAGTTTACGGTTTTCCCGAAGACTTTGGCATATATATTTAAACATTTTTCACTATTAGACAGATCGTTCCTTTAAAACTGCCTTCTTTCTCCCTAGCAGTCAATGACCTCAAGGGCCATATGAAACCAATATTTTTTAAAATGAATTTTATTCATTCCTTATATTTCCTTGCCATATATGAAACAAAAAATAAAAAGCTTAATAAAAGTAAAAATGACATTATTTTCCATCAAGTAGCAAAAAACAAGATGAGAAAATTTGCCACAACATGTACGCTTACATTTTTCCTTATCCTGCTTTTTTCCTTCTATTCAGAGGCACAATTTTACAAACCAAAGTTTACCCGGATCACCACCAATGAAGGCCTTTCCCAAAATCATGTAAGCGCAATACTAAAAGACAAATATGGCTTTATGTGGTTTGCTACGGAAAATGGCCTGGATAAATATGATGGCTATCAATTTATTTCATTCAGACATGATAAAAATAAGCCAGAAACCATTAGCAGCAACTATATTTTAGATATTGTAGAAGATGATAATGGTATTCTTTGGATCGGGACGACAAGAGGTCTTAATAAATTCAACAGGGCTAAAGAAACGTTTACCCGTTATTTGAGCAGCCAAACGAACGTCTTTGTCAATGATATTTTTATTGACAGCAAAAAAAGGATGTGGCTTGGCACTGCAGAAGGATTGTGTTTATTCAATCCCCAAAATGGTAGTGTCAAATGGTTTCTTCATAGTGAAAATAACGCCAACAGTTTGGTCAGCAACTACATTTTTGAAATTACTGAAGATAATTTTGGCGAATTGTGGATAGCGACACATAATGGTCTCAGCCGGTTTAATCCCCGTACGCACAATTTTATTAATTACAAACACGACCCTGGTAATCCTAAAAGTATTGCCGGCAACAGGATCAAAGCGGTTTATAAAGACATCAGAGGAAACATCTGGGCCGGCACGCAAGGGCGTGGCATTTCTTTGTATAACAGGAACGACAATTCCTTTACTAATTATAGTCACGATCCCAACAATTCGAATTCTATTGGTTACAATGATATTCTATCCTTTGTTGAAGGAAATGACGGCAGGTTATGGGTCGGAACCGAAAATGGCGGGATCAGCATATTTGATTATAAAACAAATCTTTTTACAACATTTAAAAATGAGGTATCCGATCTCAATAGCTTAAGCAATAATTCTGTTTACAGTCTGTATAAAGATAATACGGGAAATATTTGGGCGGGCACCTGGTCGGGTGGCGTTAACTTTCTTCCCCGGTTCGGAAGTAAATTCAATCTCTACCGGCAGATACCCAACGTTCCAAACAGTTTAAGCAATAATATTATTTTATCGATCACAGGTGATCAAAAAGGCAACCTCTGGATAGGTACAGATGGTGGAGGGTTGAATTATTTTGACCGGAAAACCAAAAAGTTTACCCATTACAGACATGATCCCAAGAACAAAAACAGCATTAACAGCGACTATGTTCTTTCGGTTGTGGCAACAGATAATTATATGCTTGCTCTAGGTTACCATAGAGGTGGGTTTGATCTATTTGATTTGAGAACAGGTTTGTTTACCCACCATATGCCCGATGAGAATAACCCTAACTCAATTGCTGCCTCCAGTGTGAATTTTGTCATACAAGATCATGAAGGGAATTTCTGGTTGGCTACGTGGAGCGGGGGTTTAAACCTGTATAACAGTAAAACAAAAAAATTTACGCGTTACAAACATGACACTAATGACCCCAACTCTATTTGCAGCAATTTTATAACTGCTGTTTACGAAGATAAAGATCGAAATATTTGGGTGGGAACAGTGAATGGCTTTGATCTATTTGACAAAAAGAACAATAGATTTATCCATTATAAAAATGATCCAAAGAATAAACATTCCTTAAGCAATAATTATGTGGATGCCATTTATGAAGATGAGAAAGGCAACCTATGGGTCGGGACCAATGAGGGGCTGAATTATTTTGATAAAAAGACAGGCATCTTTACTGCTTATACAGAAAAAGACGGGCTGGGCAGCAGTATCATCAAAAGCATTCTCCCGGATCAGAAGGGCAATCTTTGGGTGGGCACCTATAAAGGTTTAAGCAAGTTAAACATTAAAGCAAAAACTTCCCGTAATTATCATATTGCTGACGGATTACAGGGCAGTGAATTTAAGGCAAAGGCGTGTTATCAGGCACCCGACGGGGAAATGTTTTTTGGAGGTGTAGATGGACTGAATTCATTTTATCCTGACAGTGTTAAAGACAACCACATTATCCCTCCGGTTTATCTTACGAATCTTCAGATTTTCAACAAGACAGTACAGATTGATAGTCCTAATTCTCCATTAAAAGTTTCTATAAATGAGACAAAGGAGATTGTTCTTTCGCATAAACAATCAGTTTTTACTATTGAATTTGCTGCTTTAAATTATATAACACCATCGAATAACCAGTATGCCTATAGGCTTGAGGGTTTTGATGAGGACTGGAACTATGTAGGCAATAAACGCACCGCAACTTATACCAACCTGGATGCTGGCACCTATTTTTTCAGAGTAAAAGCCTCTAACAATGACGGCATCTGGAATGAAAAAGGTGTTACTCTTAAGATCATTATTACACCTCCAATATGGGCAACATGGTGGTTTAAACTATTGGTTTTTGTTTTTGTAACCGGCAGCGCCTTATTGATCTATTTGTACCGGACGCGGAGAATTAATGCCCAAAAGCATGAGCTTGAGCGACTGGTTGTGGAACGAACAGAAAAACTGGCCAGAAAAACTGAAGAAGCAGAGCAGGCCAACCGGGCTAAAAGCATCTTCCTTGCCACCATGAGCCATGAGATACGCACGCCGATGAATGGGGTTATTGGTATGGCTTCGTTGCTGGCACATACGCCATTGAACAATGAGCAAAAAATGTATACAGATGTCATACGCAGCTCTGGTGAAAACCTGTTGGGTATTATCAATGACATCCTTGACTTTTCCAAGATAGAATCTGGTAAAATGGAATTGGAGTTACAGCCTTTTGACTTGCGTAACTGCATAGAAGAAGTTTTGGAAACTTTCGCTGTCAGGGCTGCCGAAATGAATCTTGACCTTGTCTATTGTATACTGCATGATGTACCACAAATTATAGTGGGAGATAGTCTACGGTTAAGACAAATCTTAATCAACCTGGTAGGAAATGCCATTAAGTTTACCTTACAGGGAGAGATCTTTATTAAGGTATCTGTGCTGGATCAAAAAGTGGATGGCCAATTACAACTCAATTTTGATGTGAGTGATACCGGAATCGGTATTAAAGAAGAGCAATTAGAAAAGCTATTCCAATCTTTCTCCCAGGTAGACTCATCTACTACCAGAAAATATGGCGGAACCGGGCTTGGCTTAGCAATCTGCGAAAAGCTGGTTGCCCTTATGGGAGGAAGTATACATGTAATGAGTGAATATGGAAAAGGATCAACTTTCAGCTTTAATATCCTCACTTCACCCGCTCATGATATGTTCAAGGATGGATACCTGACAGATATTCAGGTGTTAGCTGGAAAAAATGTTTTGATCGTTGATGATAATACTACTGCGCGTGACTCACTGCAGTATGAATTAGAGGCATGGAATGTTCATTCTATACAATCGCACACTCCTCAGGAAGCTTTGGAAATATTTTCTGACCCCTCTATATCAATAGACGTCGTATTGATAGATTTGCATTTACCAGAAATGAATGGTATACTGCTTGCCCGGGAGCTACAGAAGATCAACAAATTTACACCCCTTATTTTACTAAGCACGATCAAAGACAAAGTGAATGATCAAGACGCTGCGCTTTTCAGGAGCGTACTGCATAAACCCATTAAACTGCAATTACTCCGAAAATGTTTAATAGAAGCTTTATTAAATACCAAAACATTACCTGCAGTAAATAACAGAACCGATCTACTACAAAGCCATTTCAGCAAATCATTCCCTCTGAACATTTTAGTTGCAGAAGACAACCCAGTGAACCAGATGCTGATCGTGACCATACTTAAGAAGCTTGGCTATGCTCCTAAAGTTGCCAATAACGGCATCCAGGCTTTGGAAATGGCAGTTGAAAATTCCTTAGATATTATTTTGATGGACGTACAAATGCCTGAAATGGATGGATTAGAAGCTACCCGGCTGATCCGTTCAAGTGCCAAAGTTCAACCGAAGATCATTGCCATGACAGCGAATGTGACGCCACAAGAAAAAGGAGATTGTATAGAATGCGGCATGAATGATTTCATCAGCAAGCCGATCAAACTGGAAGAGTTGATCAATAAGCTACAGGAATGGGCTCCCAAAACTGAAAAACCTTTAGCTAGTTAAAGGATTAACGTGTTGCGTTTTAACTTATAAAACTCATATTTAATTGCTGATTCTGAGGTTTAGGGAGATTGGGATGTAGAGTACCGTACCATTCAATTTAAATCGGTATAATTATAAAAGCGTAAAAAATTTCGGTAAAAAGTTATGAAATAAAAAGTTTGTTTTTTATTTTTAAAGAGGTATATCTGTCACCTGCGTTAACTTCTCTCTGCTTGCATATAGCATTATTCTAATCTGTGCCTCCCTATTACCCATGAATTAGTAAAGAAAGAGTTGTACTGCAACTCAATGTGGAAATTGAGATTACCTTTTATATAGCTATTATGAAAAAGAAAAAATATGTGCAATGGTACATTTTAATAGCCCTATTCTTATTTGTTCATCTTTTTCTAGCAAAATTTTACTCAGAACCATATCCATCTTTTGTATTCCCTGCCTTTTCAAAAATTGGGAAACGACATGAAGTAATGGAGATTCCTTTTCAAAATGTTTATGCGATTGATCAATCTCAAGACACTTTTTTTGTCAAGAAAAGAAAAATCTTTTCCATAACAAAACTTGTTCATGTTAACAAAATGATAGAAACAATAAAACTGAAAGAAAATGTTATTGATCATTACACAGAAAACATAAAAATCAGAAAAGATAAAGAAATAATAAATGTACTTAAAGACAAGCAACTTTTTATAAGCCTGACCATGAGAAACTTACAAAAGCTTTACCCCAACAAATCCTTTATTTATCTCTTAATAATAGATGGTAAAAGAAAGTATAACGTAAGAAAACAAGAGTTTTATAATAAAGTATTTGATGAAAGAAAAACTTTAATAAAACTTATATGATATTTCTTGAAAAAAGTTTGTTTCGATCCTATAATATACCAACGAAACATTTAGCAATCTTCCGCATCATCTATTGCCTCTTTATCATTGTGTTTACGGGGTTACAATCATTTAGTTGGTTAAGCGATTACTTTGATTATTTCTTTACTCCGCCTGAACTAAGTATTGCCAAGCTATTTGATAGCTTTCCCCATCAAAGTTTTTTCATTTGTTTATCTATCATAAACATTATTTCATTCTTTTTTATATTCTGGGGTTTATGGACAAAATACAGCTCAATTATATTCGCGTGTACATACATTTTGGGGTCCAACTTTGTTTTTTCATTTGGAAAAATTGATCACGGTATATTTTTATACATAACCCCGTTCTTCTTAGGTCTTGCTGGTTGGGGGAGGTATTATTCAATTGATAACTGGTGGAAACGTTCACATTATTCGGAAGAAGACGCAGAATTTACAGATCGTAAAACATTTACCATTTCTGTTTTAGCCTTGTTGATTGGATTTAGCTTTTTTACTGCCGGGATTGTTAAGGTATATGGAGGCTGGTGGAGATGGGACGCTGAAGCAGTGAGATACAATCTTTACGACCACTATTATTCCTGGGAAAGAGTGAAATATCTGGCAGGGTACTTCATTAAAATTGACAACCACCTGTTTTGGAAATTATTGGATTATTTAACCATTTCTTTCGAAGTAGGCTTTTTAGCTAGCGTAGTCGATCGCAATATTTTCAAATACTTTCTCTCTGCAGCTGTAATATTTCACTGTTTCGTATTACTTATGTTTAATATCACTTTTGCCTCCAATTTGATTGTTTATTTATTATTTATTAATTGGGAAAAATTCAAGCATTTCTCAATTATCAGTAAATCGTATCAACGTACTTATTCCAAAATAAAAATTATCACTTTTATTGTTTCATTGTTATTGATGTTTTGGTGGTTATATAGGGCGTTGACAGTACATGATGCTTCAGATTATCCTTCGATCATTAGCATCACCATGAATTTATTAAATAAACCGGATATTTCAACCAACCTCATTTTTCTATTGTCTGTCCCAACGTTAGCATATATTCTTTTTGTTCATTGGAAAATGAAAGCAAGCATTACTTGATGAAGCACAATGAGCCTTTCGTCAGCAATATTTTCATCTAAACACTCATGAATAAATCATAACACGGTAATGCAACTTTCTCCTGTTGTTTTATTTACTTATAAGAGATTAGAATCTTTGCAGAAAACTGTTGCTGCATTGCAAAAAAATTTTCTTGCCAATGAAACCGAGCTAATTATTATTTCAGATGGAGCTAAGAATCAAACTGATAAAGAGAAAGTGGCTCTCGTTCAAAGGTATATTGATAAAATTGATGGGTTCAAAAAGGTTACTGTTAAAAAGTATACCGTTAACAGAGGACTTTCTAATTCTATTATAACTGGTGTAACCGAAGTTTTACAATCATACAATAGCGTTATTGTGCTTGAAGATGACTTGTTAACAACGCCAAACTTTTTGAACTTTATGAATCAAGCTCTTAAGACTTATGAATATAATGAAAGCATTAACTCTATATCTGGCTACACATTTTCATTAACCCCACCTAACCACTATAGATATGACAATTTCTTTAACTTAAGAGCTTCTTCCTGGGGATGGGCCACATGGGCCAAAAGGTGGTCGTTGGTTGATTGGGAAATTTTGGGTCATTTAAGCAGGTCTTCTATCAAGGAAACGAAAAAATATGGTACCGATTTTCCATCATTAATACAAGAAGCCAGGTTACAGATTGTTGATTCCTGGGCAATCCCCTGGTTTTATTTTCAAATCAAATACAACCTTTATACAGTTTATCCAATTATTTCTAAAGTTCAGAATATTGGTTTTGATATCGATGCAACGCACACTTTGAAATCAGAAAAGAGATTTAAAACGCAATTGGATGAAACACATTCCATGAATTTTGACTTAAGTCCGGATATCATAATTGATCCTATTTTACATAAGCAATTCAATAATAATTTTTCATATTCTACGAGATTGAAATCCCTTATGTTTTATTATTATAATGAAATTTTCAAAGGAAAAGTTTAACATTTTCATATTCACAGGACTGGTTTATCGGCCATAGGGAGTGTATGTGATCATCTTTGGTCGTGGTAGTTTCATTGATTAAAAATACTTGTCAAATTTCCGGTTGTGCAACTTTCTTACGCAGGGTATTTTTGCGCCAAAGACATTTTATGGAACTGACAGATGACCTCATGTATAAAGCATGTATAGAAAAAGACACTTCTTTTGAAGGTGTGTTTTTTACTGCTGTTAAAACTACAGGTATTTTTTGCAGGCCATCGTGTACAGCCAGGAAGCCCAAAAAGGAAAATGTAGAATTTTTCAGAACATCTAAAGAAGCCATATTAAAGGGTTACAGGCCCTGCCGTGTTTGTAAGCCATTGGAGCGCCTGAATGAAACACCAGAAAAGATTAAAGGCCTTTTACATGAATTGTCCAGTGATCCTTCGCAAAAGTTTAAAGATTATGACCTGGTTCAAAGAGGAATTGAACCCAGCCAGATCAGAAGATGGTTTTTGAAGAATCATGGTATCACATTTCATGCGTATCAGAGAATGTTCAGGATCAACAGTGCGTTTAAAAAAATTCAGAATGGGGAGCCTGTAACTTCAACTGCATTTGATTCAGGCTATGAATCACTTAGCGGCTTTACGGATTCTTTTAAAGCCATATTTGGTGTTTCTCCTAAGAACAGTAAAGCACAAAATATCATTGATCTTAAACGGCTAGAAACGCCCTTGGGAACAATGTATGCTTGTGCTGTAAAGGAGGGTGTCTGTTTACTGGAATTTACCGACAGAAAGATGCTGGAAACAGAATTCAAGGCATTAGCAAAACTGTTCAACGCAACCATAGTTCAAGGAGAAAATGAACATTTTACCATGCTGGAGCAACAGTTGAAAGAATATTTTGAAGGTAAACGCCAAATCTTCTCTGTTAAGCTGGTGACGCCCGGTTCTGATTTTCAAAATTCAGTGTGGAGAGAACTACAGACTATTCCCTATGGCAGAACAAGATCTTATAAGGATCAAGCTATAGCAATAGGTAAACCCGAATCAATCAGGGCTGTAGCCAATGCTAATGGTATGAACAGAATTTCGATTCTTATACCTTGCCATAGGGTAATAGGTTCTGACGGTCAATTAACGGGTTATGGCGGCGGATTATGGCGAAAAAGTTATTTGCTTGAAATGGAAAAGAGATACGCCTATTAAATATGATGCGTTTAACATTAATCAATTTACCAGAAAACGGTATATAGTGCTGTTAATATCCCTGCTATAATTATGGAGCTAAAAACAAAACTTGGGGATACCCTGAAAAGCGCTTTATCGACCTTAATTACCTCTGCTTGAGCAACGCTCCTGGTTTTGCCAAGACTGATCACCACCATTAAGAAAACAATGGCTAAAAATGTTATGGACATTCTGTCTAAGAATGGGTAGTCAGGGAAAGCGCCATTGGTTAGATCCGGTAAAAACTTTAATAAAGTTGAGATGGGTATAGTGAGTATAGCTCCTGCCATTGCAGCATCAGCAGTAGTTCTTTTCCAAAATAAACCTAACAGGAATATAGCCAATACGCCTGGGGAAAAGAAGCCCACATACTCCTGTATGAATTGATAGGCCTGATCCAGAGAACGCAAGGAAGGCGTTACTATTGCTGCAATGACCATTGAGACTATTACCGCCCAACGGCCAACACGAACTAACTTTTTCTCAGAAGCATCTTTATTAAAATACTTTTGATAGATATCCAGGCTAAAAATAGTGGAAATACTATTTGCTTTTCCAGCCAGAGAAGCCACAATAGCGGCCGTAAGGGCAGCAAATGCAACACCTTTTAACCCTGCAGGCAGTAAGTTCATTAATGTTGGATAAGCGTGATCAGGCTTCAACACACCGGCAGCATCCACCATTTCATTTTGGAACAATCCCTTTTGGTGCAATACGTACATGATGATACCGGGTAAAACAGCAATAACAGGAATCAGCAGTTTTAGAAAAGCAGCAAACAAGATTCCTTTACGGGCTGTATGCAAATCGGCACCCAG
>CBKWHA010000166.1:0-12274 GCA_966674115.1 uncultured Chitinophagaceae bacterium | reverse complement strand
GATAGATATTTTATACGGAGTAATTTTTTGTTATCAAAAAACATCTTTAATTTTTCCTCTAATGATTGATGATCATCTGTCTTAAAGTAATAACTATCATCAAAGTTAAAAAGCTTCATTGCAGGAATATCAGATACAATACAAGGCAATTCATAACTCATTGCCTCCAAAAGTGCTATTGGATGTCCTTCGTTCCTAGAAGGTAAAACAAAAACAGCAGCATGACTGTAAAACTCGCTCAAAGCATCACCAAACAAACAGCCTGTGAAAATAATATCTTTATGTTCCCCTGATAAGTTATAGATATATTTTGTATAGTTATCACTGGAATCAATTGCTCCAATTATTACGAGTTTCCATTCTTTATATAATTCTATAGGATTTGATAATTTAAGTTTGATAAACGCATTGATTAAAGTATGAATGCCCTTTTCCTGCACAATTCTCCCTACATAAATTACATATTTTCCTTTTTTGCATTGATATTGCTGTATTTTGGCTGTTGACTCTTTCCTGGATACTTTACGGACCCCGTTTGGTATTATATAGCTTGCCCTCTTAAACTTTTCATTTACTCTCTTTGCAATGATTGATGATATTGATATTATTTCATCAGCATATCGTACACTAATAAGCTCACCCAACTTCAGGAAATTCTTAGAAAAAAATCCCCACTTTTCATGCTCAAAGTCTTTACTATGATAAGTTAATACGGTTTTTATTCTTCTCAACTTTAAAAGGGGTATAAATAGCCCTGAGACGATGTTGTGAACATGTGCTATATCTGGCTTATCTATCAAACAGTGCATAACCGCTATTAAAGAATAAATTATTTGTTCAAAGAATTTATTCTTAGGGCACCATATATACTTGATCCTAATACTATTCCATTCATTTATTCTTACACTATTAGAAAAATAAGGTTTTCGCGCATATACAGTTATGCTTACTTTGTCTGAGAGTTCGCTATAAAGGTTTTCGCAATGAATATCTACACCACAAGGAATGTTTGGAATACCTCTTGTTCCAATAACACTTACTTTAGGATTGCCCATAATGATAGATATTAATTCACCCAAGAAATTTAAAAAAACCGCCTAATAAACAAAAACGGTTTACTTTCCAAAATACCAGATACCCGTACTTTGAAAACGTATAGGGGGTAATTCCTTATGCCTAATCTTGGTAATTCAAAATAATTTTTCTTAGAATCAAGAATATCATTTACCATAGTAAAGCTTGCTTTATATCTATTAGATTGAACTATTGCTTTAATATCATTATTGTAATGCCTCTTGCCACCTTTAGGATAAGCGAAATAACTGACAGGAGTTTGAAATTTCTCTTCCAAATACCTCTTGGAATTAGATATTTCCAAATTAGCTGCACCTATATCTATTTCAGATAGCGTTGGATGATTCATAGTATGGCTACCAATAGAAATCCCATTTTGCTGCATTTCTCTAATTTGTTGTTCTTGCAGCATGTCCTGACGACCAATATGATTACCAATTAAAAAAATAGTTGCTGGTATATTCTTATTCTTCAATATTGGAAATGCATGATAATAATTATCAGCATACCCATCATCAAAGGTTATTGCTACATTATCTTTATTTGGCTTTACATCATCATTAAAATAAGCTTGAGCAAGAAGTTCATCTACTGAAATAATATTGGCCTTACTTGTCAAATAATTTACTTGACTCTTAAAACGTTCTACAGAGACTGATATACTTGAATTAATTTCGGTATTGATTTTATGGTATGTAAGTACAATGTTATTGTAATGTTTAAACACCTTTTTCCGAAAGAATAAATACAATGCTAAAGCTCCTGAATAATAAATAAAAAATGAGAATATTGCCATTAAATTCCAACGTACATTGTACTTTTCAAGGTAAAAATCCCAAAAGTTTTTATTTACCAGCTTTTTCAATTGCTCACTTCTAATATAATTACAAAATGCTTTATCTACTACCCGCTCTTTGTTAAGAATATAATTTCTAAAAAAAACATACATTGAAGCTAGACTACCAATAAAATAAGGCTTTCTAAATAATCCATAAATACTCTTTATAAGAAAATATGCAATATGGTATCCTGTAATATAATCAGTGTGCCCATGCCGAATGTTCCCTTTGAAGTAATCACCGTTCGATCCTAATGCTTTATGATGAATAATTTTGTAATCAGGATAACTCCTGGTCTTCCAACCATTCATCCTGGCTGTTACTTCATCTATATTTTCCCATCCTAAAGATTTGACTAAACCATTCATGCTTTCAAAACACTCCCTGCGATACATCTTAGAGGGACCTCTGGTGTGATCAATAGGAGCAGCTTCCCAAATCAATTTATTTTTATGATTAAAAAAATAAGTCTGCCCGCTTGTAATGCCAAGTTTTTGATTATAGTTAAATTCTCTTAATAGGTTTTCAAAATAAAATTCATCAAATGATAAATTACAATCCAGCTTAACTATAAAATCAAATTCTTTCGAGGCCAGGTTTGATAGCCCATAATAAAAAGCCTTAACAACACCTCCACCGTATTTGTGATACCTTCTATCCGGATGATTTACTAATTTAATCCATGGATATTCTTTCGAATATTCTAATACTTTTTCTGCAGTATTATCTTTAGATCCATAATTAAC
Source organism: uncultured Chitinophagaceae bacterium (assembly GCA_966674115.1). Classification (GTDB taxonomy): domain Bacteria; phylum Bacteroidota; class Bacteroidia; order Chitinophagales; family Chitinophagaceae; genus Flavisolibacter. The sequence continues at coordinate 9,615 of CBKWHA010000166.1, read as the reverse complement.
AATGATATATTCGGATGGCTTTATTGTCTGTTGAATCACTGAATTGATCGTAAACTGAATTGATGTGCTTTCATCACGAGCAGGTGATATTATAATATATTTATTTTTCATATATTAATTAAGGCTGCGTTCTTAAATGTGTGATGTTCTTTTATTCCTGTGATTGATGATGATTTTAATCATAGAGTAGTGATAGATCAGTTTTTTTGGAAAAGCACACTATTCTCTGAACTGGTCTTCTTACTGTTGTGCGAAAGAAGGTGTTGATACCTTCTATTGTTTTGGTAACGGCTTTTCCTATGCGGTATTTGTCGTTGGCACAGCAAATTCTGCCTGCCGTTTCGCTTTATTCCATTACGCGCTACCTTTATTAAATTTAAAAAATAATTATCACATCTAAAAGCAAACTTTTACTGTTAATTCTTGCCCTCTATTGCTATACAAAATAGAAGTGCCATTACTTGTATTTGTATATAATTGTTTCTATTTTTCTGTTGAACGGGGAAGGGGGAAGGCAATTGCTTCTTAATTTAGTATCGTTCCATTTCTGGACTGATGCCCTTGTTGTTTTTTAAAATAATCTCAGTTACTGACTAAAACCTAACCAGTGCATTTCATGAGAACGCTTAGAAAAACCATCATACAACTTTACAATCATCTTCCTGCCGTCAAATTTGTCGTGCCTCATGTAAGGATAAATTTCAACCGCACAAATCGTTTCAGGATTTCGGTTACATTAAACCCTGTTTACCTTAGATTAGGAACTTCTGACATAAGGGCCTTCAGGAATATTTTCTGGGTCAAAGAGTATAATATACAATATAATTTCACTCCTGAGGTGATTGTTGACTGTGGCGCAAACATCGGGCTGTTTGCAGTGTGGATGAAGAGCCGGTATCCCAAAGCAAAAATCATCTGTATAGAACCTGACCCCGGGAATTTCGAAATTCTAAAAAAGAATGTTTCCGGGTTTGGTGACATTGTATGTGAAAACTGCGGAGTTTGGAACAAGGATTCGCTATTAAAGGTATGCGATAAATACAATAATGGTGAATGGGGTATGATCGTAGAAGAAGACCTGGCTGGCGGTACAATCAGAGCAGTATCGCTCAATTCCATACTTGAAAAGTACGCGTTAACAAAAATAGACATACTGAAAGTGGATATAGAAACAAGCGAAAAACAACTATTTTCTGAAAATTTTGACAACTGGCTCAACAAAGTAAGAACGATAGTAATTGAACTACATGACAAAATAGAGGAAGGGTGTTCCAAACCCTTTTTTAAGGCAATCAATCAATGCTTTGAGCGTTACTCCTTTTCAATAAGCCGAGAGAACATCGTAATTGACACAACAGGTATCAGAATGTAGTAGCTAAATCAATTTGACCAATTTAGATGAAGAAGGTTTTTTAGCCGGAAGTTATTTGACCAGGGAGAAGGGAATTACTGGCTATAGAAGTAGATATCTTATATGATCTTGGATAAATACGTTTTAATCTTACCAATCGCTCTTTCTTTTAAGCTGTAAAAAGATTGTAACTTAGAAAGTAAACGGTAATCAGGTTTAACTTCTTCTGAAAATAAGAATGTCTCCTTTTCTCCCTTATCTAAGGGTGTATTGAATCGGTTAAAACCATGAGTATGTGTAGCTCTTTTGTCAAATCCAATATTCTGAACTTTAGATATAATTGGATAAAGCGTAAAAGCATTAATTCTAAATCGATGGTAACAGCAACGAATAGACCATGAATCTATTTTTCCACTCATCTGGTATCTTAACCATTTGTACATATCACTCCCTCCTTCTTTAAAAGCTTTAATTTGAGATTTATCACATTTAAATTGATCAAAACTATTGACTTCCCAATCTACTTTCTCCCATTGATTCTTCCAAGTAGCCCAGCCCCATGGACATAACCTTGGCAAAAAATAAGCATCATAAACATAATCATTTAGAGGTGAGATAGGAATTGAATACGCTGAAATAGAGAAGACTTTTGGATTATCTAAATAAAACTCTAATGCCTGATTCATATAAGAAAGAAAGTTCTGAGATGTTAGTATGTCATCTTCCACTACAATTACTCTTCCATATTCTTTGATTACCATAGAAACCCCATCAATAACAGAACGTGCTAAACCTTTATTTTTTGTAGCTTCAAATATGTAAACATTTTTAAAACCGCTTATTGTATTTATATAAGTTCTTACATTATTTACTTCAGCTTCATCCATGAGTGTTTTTGCGGCATCAGAAAAAATAAATAATTCACTTTCATTAGCGTGAAAATTTTGCTGCAATGCAGAGACTGTGCGATTAAGAGTGTCTAAACGTTTATAGGTAAACAATACTATTGGAGCAAATCCTTTATTCATTACTTAAATGGTAATAAAATAATTGTATAAACGTTTTTTTCAATCGTAGGGTAGAAAATTTTATCTCTAATAAGTTGCTTGTCAATTCCATAGAAGTTTAAGAACTGCTACCTTTTGATACCGCAACTTGAAAAATAGGGTGAGAAATAATTGTATTCAGCAAATCACAAAATCTTTAAAAGATGATCTGCAGAAAGCATAACTCTTTTATACGAACAATACAATTATAAAAATTTTTTACACAAAAAGCAATACTCCGTTAATCTTTTTGACGTACAGTAGTCCTTGTACCTTACTTACCGTTCGCAGATCTGCTTGGCTTTACAGGGTTACCCAAAGCATTTTGTGACTGGATGCTACTGGTTGTTGTTGCTGCTTATATAATCTCAGTCGAGTTAGCAAAAAGATGGTTTTATAGAAATAGTTGATGGTTGACACTACCTGTTTTAATTGGTAACTTTAATTACTAAACGGTTGCGATTTATGTCAGTACCTATTATCTCATTCCCAACAGGGAAATTACACAAACTTGGCTTGCATTTTACGGAAAGCATCCATTACCAAACGGCGCCGGAGGAACTGGTGCATGATACTTTGCGCCTGGGCGAAGGAAAGTTGAACGACACCGGGGCCCTGGTGATCAGGACCGGTGAATTTACCGGGAGAGCGCCAAAGGATAAGTTCATTGTGTATGATGATATTACCAGCTACACAGTAGATTGGAACGAATTCAACATTCCTATCCATGAAAAGTATTTTGATATCATTTGGAATAAAATGATGGCGCATCTTAACGAACGCCCTGCCCTGTGGGTACGTGATTGTTTTGCTTGCGCAGATCAGCGATACCGACTCAATATAAGAGTGATCACAGAAAAACCCTGGATGAGCCTTTTTGCTTACAATATGTTCCTGCGGCCCGGAGAAGACGAACTGGAAAACTTTGAACCCGGCTGGCATGTGATCTCTGCGCCCGATCTGCACCTGGAACCCAGGGAATGTGGCATACGCCAGCATAATGCATCGGTGATCTCTTTTAAACACAAAACCATTTTAATTGCGGGTACTGGCTATACAGGTGAAATGAAAAAAGGCATTTTCACCATTCTGAACTACATCCTTCCACAAGAAAAGAATGTCTTGAGTATGCACTGCAGCGCCAACATGGGCCATAGTGGCGATACTGCTATATTTTTTGGCTTGAGCGGAACGGGCAAGACCACACTCAGTGCCGACCCTAACCGGCACCTGATTGGTGATGATGAACACGGCTGGACGGAAGACAACGTTTTTAATTTCGAGGGAGGCTGTTATGCCAAGGTCATTAATCTTTCACCGGAAAATGAACCGGAAATTTTTAATGCAATACGTTTGGGAGCCCTGGTAGAAAACGCCACCTTTTATTCCGGCACCAATCAATTGAATTATTCTGATGCTGCGATCACAGAAAATACCAGGGTTTCTTATCCGCTTCACTATATTACTAATGCAGTGGAACCCTCGATTGGTGAGATACCTGGCAATATTTTCTTTCTAACCTGTGACGCCTATGGCGTGCTGCCTCCAATTTCCATATTAACGCCCCAGCAGGCCATGTACCAGTTTATTTCGGGTTACACGGCCAAAATAGCGGGAACAGAACATGGTATAACTGACCCCAAGCCAACGTTTAGTGCTTGTTTCGGGGCTCCCTTCCTGCCGCTTCACCCAGGCAAGTATGGGGAAATGCTTGGCGATAAGATAAGAAAGCACCAGGCTAATGTATGGCTGGTGAACACAGGTTGGACAGGCGGACCTTATGGTGTAGGCCAGAGGATAAAACTAGCCTTTACACGGGCTATAATAACCGCTGCGCTGAATGGTGCCATAGATAAGACAAACACAGAAAACGATCATGTTTTTGGCCTGGCGATTCCTATCCGATGCCCGGGTGTGCCTTCGGACATCCTCAATCCGCGGAACACCTGGAAAGACAAGGCTGCTTACGATGAAAAGGCTAGGTTCCTGGGTGATTTGTTCAAAAAGAACTTCGAAAAGTATGAATCAGGAGTAAGCGAAGAAATTTTGAAGGCAGGACCGAAAGTGTGAAATTAAGTACGAGGCACGAGGTTTGAAGTACGAAGTTAGAGTAGAGACGTGCTATATTAAAAAACATAGCACGTCTCCTTTTTTTGTTAAAAACCGGAATTTTATATTTCACTTCACAAACTGCTTTGGAGCAAATTTATAATTTCGTTGCAAGCACATTGTAACTACTGCAACCTATGACCCTATTAAACATTATCACCGGAATTTTCATGCTTTCCTATTTTTCGATGGCACCCGGGAAAGCCAAAACAATTGCTCCAGCCAATGAACTGGAATTTAAGGAAGAAGAGACATCAGAATACATTCCCTGGTCGTATGAGAGAATGCTGACATGGGATGATTTTTTATGCGAGCCCGTTCGAAACTCTGATGCTGTGGCACTTACAAGTACAACCTTGGGCATTTCGTTTAAATATACCGGAGGGCGCTTCTCTTATAATATCAGTTGTAATTTTTCGAAAAAGAAATCCTGGGGATTGATGAAAACCCCTTACATATTGGCGCACGAACAGGCTCATTTTGATATATCTGAAATATTCGCCCGCAGGCTGTACCAGGAAATGAAAAAATACCGTCCTAACTATTCCACGCTTAGAAAGGATGTGAGCGCTATTTACGATAAAGTAATCAAAGAAGAAAAGGCTTTCCAGGAGCAATATGACGACGAAACCAGCCACAGCCGTAAAAAAGGAAGACAACAGGAATGGCTGGAAAAAATCGAGCAATTACTGGAAGAAACAGATGCATTTGCTGCTTATCCGTAAGGCACAAGGTTAAACCCCACTCACACCCCGAGCCCCTAAAGGGGAGCTTAGAATAGTCCGTATAACTGTCCTTCCACATTCTGAATGATCTTTCCCAGGTCTTCTTCGCTTTCAGGAAAGCGGTTTTCGTCCACATTGATGATGAGCAGCGGCCCTTCCTTATATCCCTCTATCCACTTATTGTAATACTCATTCAAACGTTTTAGATAGTCGAGGCGGATATTTTCTTCGTATTCCCTGCCGCGTTTTTGAATTTGCCCAACCAGGGTAGGAACAGAAGCCTGCAGGTAGATCAACAAATCAGGTGGTTTGATGAGGCTTTTCAGGTTTTCAAAAAAAGAGAAATAGTTCTCAAAATCGCGGGTACTCATCAAGCCCATTTCGTGCAGGTTAGGAGCAAAAATGTGGGCATCCTCGTATATGGTCCTGTCTTGTATAACCGTTTCTGTTCCCTGGTGGATCTCCAGCAATTGCTTTAAACGGCGGTTCAGGAAATAAATCTGTAATTGAAAGCTCCAGCGGGGCATGTCCTCATAAAAATCGTTCAGGTATGGATTGTGGTCCACATCTTCAAAGTGAGGAATCCACTTGTAATGCTTGCTTAACATTTCCGTAAGCGTCGTTTTGCCGGCGCCGATGTTTCCTGCTACAGCAATGTGTTTGGGCTTTTTAGTTTTCGGCATTGTCCGATAAGGAATTAAAAGTTTAATATACCAGTATTATTCACCATTCACCATTCACCATTCACCTACCTCAATATACCAGTCCCATCATTGCCCTTGCAGATTCAATGGTGTCCCTGGCGCTGACACGGGCCTTTTCTGCTCCTTTGGCAATGATGCTCTTTAAATAGGTTTTATCAGCATAAATAGCCTCTGCCTTTTCGCGTATAGGTGCAATAAATTGCACCATATCTTCAGCCAGTTGCTTTTTCATATCGCCATAGCGAATGGTAGCTTTATTAAAATCCTCCCTGAACTTTTCCACGGTACTTACTTCACTAACCAGGCTCATTAACTGAAACAGGTTTTGAATATAATCAGGCATTTCCGAATTAGGCTCCGTAGGTCCGCTATCGGTTTTCGCTTTCATTACTTTCTTGCGGATTAGATCATTATCATCAGCCAGGTAAAGGGTAGCATACTGGTTCTCACTCTTACTCATTTTACCGGCACCATCCAGGCTGGGAACCTTTAATAATTGCGCACCAAAGTTGAATGCGGCGGGTTCCGGGAACAGGTCGCCATAGCGGTGGTTGAAGCGCTGTGCAAAATTGCGGGCCATTTCCAGGTGCTGCTCCTGGTCTTTACCCACAGGAACATATTTTGCGCGGTGGATCAGGATATCGGCAGCCATTAAAACAGGATAGGTTAATAAGCCGGCATTTACATTTTGGGGTTGCAGACGCACTTTATCTTTAAAAGTAGCGGTCTTCTCCAACTCACCTTTATAAGCCAGCATATTCAGCAGCATGTATAGTTCGGCTATTTCAGGTACGCTGCTTTGCACATACAGGCATACTTTCTCAGGGTCTAAACCCGCTGCAACATTTTCGGCAATCACCCGCAATACACTCTCCTTCAGCTCCTTTGTATCAGGATGCGTAGTAAGAGAGTGCCAGTCTGCTACAAAAAAGTAACAGTCATACTCTTCCTGCATGCGTACATAGTTGCGCATGGCGCCAAAATAATTGCCCAAATGTAAAAATCCCGTGGGCCTGATTCCGCTGACAACGATTTCTTTCATAAGAACGGCGAAGATAATTTATTAGGAGTTTATGGTTTATAGTTTGTATAAACCATAAACCCTCATAATAAGTGCATTCCTTTAGTCGCCCTTAAATTCATTCTGTATTCTTGAAAATGAGGCGTGTGTTTATTTGTTTGGCTGTTAGGGTCCCTCTATTTTTGATCTATCAATATCCGGAAAAACCAAATCGAAATCCAATCCCTTTCCAAAGGGTCTATGAAAACCAGGTCCAGATCCTAGAAAAAAACCAGATAAATCCAATCCGTTTCCGAAAAACTAACCGAATCCGTTCCTGAAAAACTAATCCAATCCATGAAAGTCCTTAAGGCGTCCGTCCCTAAGTATTTTGTGATTCCAAATCAATCACAGTACGCCAAAGGAATTGTCCCCTCAAGCAATTGGGGGGATTTTTTTTAAAAGGTTAAAATAAAAAATAATTTATTATCCAAGTCTCCCCTTAAGGAAACAGGAGGTATATTTGTTCCATGCAGGTAGACGACGCACTTATTGAAAAATTATCCAAATTATCCTTGCTTCAGTTTAATGAAGCTGAGAAAGAAGAAATTAAAAGCGATCTGCAAAAAATGATCGGCTTTGTTGATAAACTTCAGGAGCTTGATACCACAGGTATCGAGCCCTTACTGCACATGAGTGATGAAGTGAACGTATTGCGCGAAGATGTACCGGGCAACATGCTTACCCGCGAAGAGGCATTAAAAAATGCACCACACCACGACGGCCAATATTTTAAGGTGCCGAAGGTGATCAAGAAATAAGGTTAAACACATGAAAGGGATCATTCATCTTGATAATATCTATAAGAATTATTACCTCGGCAAACAGGTAATAGAAGTCCTCAAAGGCATTTCTTTAGATATTTTCAAGAATGAATATGTTGCCCTGATGGGCCCTTCCGGATCGGGCAAAAGCACGCTGATGAATATTATTGGATGTCTTGACACGCCAACTTCCGGTCGTTATATCCTGAATGGACAAGACGTCAGCAGGATGACCGACAACCAACTGGCTGACGTTCGCAATCAGGAAATAGGCTTTGTATTTCAGCAGTTCAACTTATTGCCCCGGCTAACAGCGCTGGAAAATGTAGCCTTACCTTTAGTATACGCAGGTATGCCTAAAAAGCAAAGGCTGGAAAAGGCGATGCAGGTCTTGGAAAAGGTTAACCTGGCAGACAGAAGCCACCACAAACCAAATGAAATGAGTGGAGGTCAAAACCAACGCGTAGCCATTGCCAGGGCTTTAGTAAACGACCCCTCCATTATCCTGGCTGATGAACCCACAGGAAACCTGGATACAAAAACCTCACACGAAATAATGGAGATCTTCGGCAATATTCATGCTGCCGGCAACACTGTTGTCCTGGTTACACACGAAGAAGATATTGCCAACCATGCCCACCGCATCATTCGCCTCAGGGATGGCTTGATTGAAACAGATACCGTAAAACAAAGCAGCGCACACCCCCAGCCTCTGAAGGGGAGCATCAGCGCGCAAGTCTGAGATATAACATCTATCTTCTGAAACTGACACCTTTACTTTGTATAATATATAATTTTGATAATCATTTTTAAAAACTAAAACACACCACCTTAAAAGGCTTTGCAGCGCTGCTGCTCCCCTTTAGGGGCTGGGGGTGAGGCTTGGCTTATGGCACAAAAAATCTATACAAAAACGGGGGATAAAGGCAAAACAGCCTTAATTGGCGGAACAAAAGTGCCAAAGAACGACCTGCGCATCGAAACCTACGGCACCGTAGATGAATTGAACTCCTGGATCGGGTTGATCAATGACCAGTTGCATAGCGAAGAGTTCAGGAATGAATTAAAAGATATACAGGACAGGCTGTTTACAATAGGGTCCGCCCTTGCCTGTGATGCTGAAAAAGAGCCCAGGATGATACTGCCTGACCTGCACCATTCAGATATTGAACTGTTGGAAATTAAGATCGATGAAATGACGGCACAGCTACCCCCCATGAAATCTTTTATTCTGCCTGGCGGCCATGTTACGGTTTCGTCTATTCATATCTGCCGCTGCGTATGCCGCCGGGCAGAACGCCTCGCTGTTTCATTGCAGGAGCACGATCTTTTCGTTGAACCACTTGTGATCCAGTACCTCAACCGCCTGAGCGATTATTTGTTTGTACTTGCCCGTTATACAGCGCAAAAGTTAGGCGTGGAGGAAATTCCGTGGAAGGCAAGAGTGTAGAAGGGACAGTCTTCTAAATTACAATTTTACCATCTTTCATCACCAGCATCCTGTCGCTTAAATGCGCCAGTTCTTCGTTGTGGGTAACAATCAAAAAGGTTTGGTTGAATTGCGCTCTTAGATCAAAAAAAAGCTGGTGCAACTCCTTGGCATTGGCAGAATCAAGGTTACCCGTAGGTTCATCAGCAAAAACAATATCAGGATTATTGATCAAGGCCCTCGCCACAGCAACCCGTTGCTGTTCTCCACCCGACATAGCATTGGGCTTATTATGCAGCCTATGGGATAAACCTAGTAAGGAGAGTAATTCTTCTGCTCTTTCTTTTACGCTTGATTTTCCTTTTCCACTTAGCCAACCCGGTATGCATACGTTTTCCAAAGCAGTGAACTCTGGTAGCAGATGGTG
>CBKWHA010000165.1:0-12368 GCA_966674115.1 uncultured Chitinophagaceae bacterium | reverse complement strand
CTAACAAACTCTTTTTCATAAAAGGGTACAGTTATTTTGGTTAAAAAATTTTAAGTGCTGCAATGATAGACTAATGATAAACCATTTATCACTTACAGGCGAAATAATAGTAAAAATTTAGTGTTTCTCATTAGGGAAACGAGTTATGATTAAAGCCATTATAAAATGGAGTATAGCACTTCCACTTTATTGTTCTTTTATTCCTTAATATACTAGTGTAAGGATTGTATCAGAAGAGGCAGGAAAGAATGATGGAGTAATAGATAGAAGATAGTTTATTGTTTCACGTAATACTCAGTATAGGTGGCAGTAACGCGATTGACGATTTCAGTGTGGTTCAATTCCAGGTTTGTACCATCAAATTTCCTGATCACATATGTACTATCACCAATTACCATAGTAGTGCTATTGTTTAAAGCCCATTTACCATCAACATTGCCAGTGCCACAAGAAATGCCTACATCAACATAAGAATAAGTGAGGTTGGTATCTAAGGTTAACAGATCATCCTTTTGACACTCCATTAAAAGAAACCTGGTAACATCTGATTCTGCTGAATTGTCCACTTTCACACCAATCTTTGATAACTTATAAGTACCAGCCATGTTTTGTATGGTAATCTCGACATGAGGTTGCTCGTCTTCTTTTTGACAGGAGATAGCTAATAATACAAATGCAGTAACAAGAATAACAAAACTCTTTCTCATAATAACAGTATAATGATCTAAAGCCTTTACATGCACGTAACAACACAAATGTAAAGTTCAATGTTGATCATCAACAGTGAAGTGTTTTTACTTTAACCTACCCTTTGCACTTCCTGATCTTCTCTTGCAGCAACTGTTGTTCGGCTATTGAATTGGTAAGGGTTAAAGCCTTTTGATAATAATGCTTTGCTTCTTCTTTGCGGTCCCATTCATAATAGAGTTCGCCTATGGCAGTGTGGTAGATATAATATTTTTCAAGGCCTTTGATCTGGAGCAACTGGTCAAGGGTTGTTTGTTTGTCTATTGCATAGGAGGCGGCAATGGCTTTGTTCAAGGCGATAATAGGTGTGGGATGTTGACGATGTAAAATGGTGTAGAGGTAGTGAATAGCCTTCCAGTCGGTTTGCTCAAAGGAGGGAGCTGAAGCATGCAGGTAAGCAATAGCCGCTTCAAGGTGGTAGGTGGACATTTCTTGTTCGGTGGCTTTGTCGAGAAAGTAATAGCCTTTCTGTATCAAGGGACGGTACCATAAGCTGCGGTCCTGGTGCTTGAGTAAGATGATCTGGCCTTTGTCGTCGAGCCTTGACTGCAAGCGTGATGCCTGGAAACAATACAGGGCCAGCAGGGCGTTGGTGCGCGGCAGATCGGTGCTCTTGTTTTGGGTGAGCAGGTAGGTAAGGCGCATGGCTTCTTCGCAAAGGTCTTCGCGGATCAACTGGTTGGGATGGGAAGAGTTATAGCCTTCATTAAACAACAAGTAAAGGCAATGCAATACGGCGTCAAGACGGACAGGTAATTGGGCAGGAGGTGGCAGTTCCAGTTCTATTTGTTCGGTGCGTATTTTTTCTTTTGCACGATAGATCCGTTTGGTAATGGTTTCTTCGCCTGTAAGAAAGGCCCGTGCAATTTCTGATGCGCTTAAGCCGCAGAGTGTTTTCAGTGCCAGTGCTATTTGTGATTCTACAGGAATGGCAGGATGACAGCAGGCAAAGATCATCCGCAACTGGCTGTCTTGAATGGCTTCCTCTTCAAAGAATTGATGAACGGTGGGTACCAAAGAATATTCCGATGCCAGCAGGTATTGGTATTCCGGACTGATGTGCCGAAAAGTTTTCTCCCTGCGTAAATAGTCGATGGCTTTGTTGCGAGCTACACGGTGCAGCCATCCTTGTGGATTATCGGGTATACCGTTGTAGGTCCATGTGTTTAGGGCCTGCAGCAGGGTGTCCTGTACAATGTCCTGGGCTGTCTCCAGGTTTTGCAGGCCAAGCAGTTTAGATAATACGGAGATCATCTTTCCCGACTCGTGCCGGAAGAGGTGATCGATAGTTTGATGGATTGTGGAAGACATGAGGGAATTGGCAATAAACAATGGGCAAGAGGAATGAGTGATGAGTGATGAGTAATGAGTGCGGAATAGGCAATTGTCGATTGCCCATTCTTCATCACTCATTACTCATTTTCATGATTACATCTCCAATTGCATCACCTGACGTATCTGTACGCTGCCATTGTATTGAAAGTCAGGGTAGTCTTTGGATATTTGAACGGCTTCGTCCATGTTGGCTGCATTGATGATAAAGTAGCCGCCTACTACTTCTTTGCCTTCGGTGAAAGGCCCATCGGTGACTGTTTCTTTACTGCTTACCAGTTTGCCGCCGGGCAGAAGGGGTTCGCCAGCAACATAGCGGCCCTGCTTGTTCAGGTTTTCCACCCAGGCCATCCATTTGCCCATGTTGGCTTGTAATTCTTCAGGAGAGGCGTCTTGTTTGATACCGCCGTGAAAGATGAGCATGAACTTTTCCATAATAGAATTTTTTTAGGTAATAAAATGGTTTTGATCTAATGACGAACGAGGAGAGAAATTCCGGACAAAAAAATAAACTTTTTTTCGAAGTGCTTATCATTTTCGCCACCTCCTAATAAAGCCTCATCAGATAGATTCATTAGCGGCGTCATTGGCCTCTGTCAGCACATGGTTGATGAACGATGCTGCATGTTCTAAAACCAAGACTCCGGCTTCTTTGTGAGGCGTATGTCCTATAGAAGGAATAATGAGCTCGCTTGCTTCCCCTGACACCTGGTTGATAATTCCTTTCACTTGCTTTAGGCTACCGTACTGATCATTTTCACCCTGTATCACCAATACAGGACACTTAATTTGGGGTAAGAACTTTTCTATATTCCAAGACCAGTATTCTTCGCACAACCAGGTTTTTGCCCATGCCCAAAACACCGCCTCAGTTTTATCGCCATGATATTTTTGTAATCGCTCTTTTAAGTCAGTTGTATGGTAGGCGTGTACAGCTTCCTTTATACCTTTTAAAGTGATGTCCCCCACAAATATGTGAGCGCCCTCCGTAATTATTCCCATAATACGAAACGGATATTTTGCAGCAGCAATCAATGCAATTGAACCGCCATCACTGTGACCAAATAAGATCACCTTCTTAATTCTGCATTGTTCGATCAATTGGTTCAGTACGTCTGCTTCTATTTCAAGGTAATCATTTTTGCGATCACTGCCGGCGAAAGGACTGGATTTGCCGTAGCCCTGCCTGTCGTAAACCAGAACGTTGCAGCCCGTAGCCTTGCCTAATTGATCCGGGAAGTCTCGCCAGAGCTCAATGCTTCCTAAAGAATCGTGCAGGAAAATAATGGTAGGTCTTTCCTGATCTATTATGGTTTGATGCATCCTTAAAACTGAACCATCAACGACTATGTCTTTCATCATCCTTAAAAGTAATAAAGCTCTGTATATATCATTGCCACCAGCAGATTGAGAAAGTCCGAGCCGATGTTTGAAAAAAGTGCGTTGATGATGACCGGGTCGGCTATTGCTATATTCTTGATCAATTTCGGGCCGCTTAATTGCATTAGCCACTAAACCTTCCAGACCTTGAGTACTTACTATTTTCATCCAGAATAAAGAAAACCAGATCGGACGGACCATCACTTCGCAGTGTCAGTAGTTCGTCTCTTATCACTCCTGAGGTACCTTTCTCTACAGTTTTCGTTTCACTCCCCTGGATGGTAACCGTACCATCAAACACATACAGAAAACCCGTCCCTCCATTTAGGTCGGGCGTCTCTATGGTTGCACCATCCAGGTGCGTATCATATAACCACACCTGGCTACGGATTATTAGTGGTGCTTCACTGTCTTCAGGACCACCGATCAGGCGCCACGCATTGTCGCTGTTAAACGTGAATAGCTCATAGTTGTAATTTTTGATGAAACAAAGCTCACTACATTTGCTATCAATAGTATATCAATAGCCTCTTGCCTACTTGGTATACATTAGTATAGTAAGCTAATCACTCACATAATGAAAAAAGAAAAGTTCATAGAGATCCAGCCCGTAATGGACGCGTTTGATATTATTGGCGGCAAATGGAAGTTCCCTGTGATCTACAGCTTATGTGCAGACAAGCAGCGTTTCAAGGAACTGGAGAAAGACTTAAACAGTATCACACCAAAGGCCCTGACTAAAGTGTTGAAAGATCTTGAAATGAATGGCCTTGTAAAATGAGAAGCATTCCCCACCGTATCAGTTACCGTGGAGTACAGTTTAACTGAGTATGGCAAGGACCTGAAACCTGTACTGCTTTCTTTACAGGAGTGGGGCAAGAAGCACAGAAAAAGAATTATGGAGAAATGATTATATTGAATTGACAAGCCACACCAGTTAAGCTATGAGGTGATATTAATGAAGGTGGTAATCACAAATTCATTCGTTACGGATCTTCCAATCGGCAAAAAAACCTTCTGTACCAATATCAACCCACAAGCCAATTGTTCCCGAGGCATTGTCACCGTGTTTTAAATCATTCACGATCAATGAAGGCAGTTTATGGTCGTTGATAAAGAGTTTGGCTTGTTGCCCTTTTACTTCAATCCTCATTTTTATCCATTCATTCAAACTCATGTCCGTGTAAGATTCATATTGTTCTGGAGCTTCTTTCCTGAGCCAATCAAATTTATAGTCAGGGTAAGCAAAATATTGAATGGAATGGTTGCGCCTCACCTGATTTTCCGCCCTTGCATTGGTGGGGCGCAGATAAATACTTTCAAACCTTGAGTTGCTGTCGTTAATTCGGAAAGCAATCCCAATAAACCCTCTTGCAAACTCTGGTGCATTTTTCAGCAGTCTGCTCAGCACCTTTACTTCGATGGAGCCGTTTGTAAAATTGATCCCATTTATCTTCACAAATGTAGGTTCGTCAACCTCTTTTACGGCTGTGTCCTTTATAACCTTTACGACCTTCTTACCCTTTAATCTTTCAATTGACATGGATACACCAACTGCCTCAAGCTCATTTTTGTCAAACCTGACTTTCTGGGGATACAAATTTGTTGAACCGAAAAGCAAGCAACTTACGATCATCAATGTTATACGAATCATCGTTTATTTTTTAAGCTGACTGATTAAATGGTTACTGCTTCAGAAAAGGGACAATACATGCCCATACAGCAAGAAAGTTCTCTAAGAAAACCGTATGTGTACCATTGGGTATGATCGCCAGTTGACTGTTCGGTATCATTTGTGCGGTATTGACTGTGCGTTGTACTGTGTTAGAAGCGTCCCGATCACCCGCCACGATCAACGAAGGGCATTTGATCGTACTTAACAATTCTTTTCCGATTGTCAAGTTATGATAAGAGTCGGCCACTTTGTCGAACATTTCCTGTAGTCGCTGCGGTTCAGGCATGAGCGCCAATTGTTGCTTCCAGTAAGCGCTGTCCATTGCTACTGCTTCTTTAACCGCCATCTGGACTTTCCGCATCCCGGGAAATGTTTCGCTCGCACCGATAACAATCATTTTTCTAACCTTTTCAGGATAGATTGTTGCCAGTTTATAAGCGGTGTATCCCCCATCGCTGAAGCCTAATACGGTGACACTGTCTTTGGTGACTGCATTGATCACAGCATTGACATCTTTGGCTCGTTGCTCGTATGTAAGCGGCACGCTCCCCAATTCAGTCTTGCCATGACCACGGGTAGAAACCGCAATGACCTGGTAGTTTTTCTTCAAACTGTCAATAAACTGGTGCATTTCGTACGTAGAGCCGAACATGCCACCATGAAGGATCACAATGGGCTGTCCTTTACCGTACACTTCATAGTAAATCTTCGCATCACCAGAAGTTACATAATGCCCTGCCTTTGGGTTATTGCCATAAGGTATAGCATTAACTGGTGTGGGAGTAGCTTGCATGAAATGTCTCAGTTGTTTCGAAGATTGCTGCTGACTATAGGAGTGCAGGAACAAAAACGTAAACAAAGAAAGTAGTACAGACTTCATGTGTTTTATAAACTGATGATAGGTTTTACTTTTTACTTTGCTTCAGAAGCTGTAACCGTTTTTCCGAGTGCACCAAATTCATGGAGATCGCCGAATACTTCAATACGGATGGATTGGTCAAGACCACCAATATGAACTGGTTCAAACCCATTGTCGCGAATTAATTGTTCGATCTGTCCGTTGATGCTGGAATCATCAGTTGCATAGAATAAAACAGCTTGTTCAGGCTTTTGGAATGCGGCATTACCCAGTGAAGCAACACCCAGTGTGCCCAAGGCTTTAACTAGTTTTGCACCTTTGGGAAGCAGCGAAGAAAGGAACTCACCAGCCGATTCATTTTCGCCGATGATCTTTTTAAATCCGCCTTTTTCATCTGGTGCGATCGGGTTAGAAGGATCAACAATGATCTTTCCCTGAAGCTCAGTAGCGTATTGGTTGAACACCTCTTTGATGGCATTAAACCAGATGGCCAGCACAATAATGTCTGCTTCTTTAATGGCAGCAGGGATGTCCATCGGTTGTGCTAAACTTCCTAATTTCTGCGCGAGTGCTTTTGCTTTCTCCATCTTTCTGTCTGCAACAATAACAGAACGATTGCCCTTTACAAGATTCGTAGCTACAGCATTGCCAATATTGCCAAGACCGATCACCGCTACTTTCGATTTGTTTGTGTTTTCTTGTGACATAACCTATTTCTTTTTATTTGATGTTTGATTTGTAAGTGCAAATCTCGGTTACCAGGGCAGGGCTGTCCAATGACCTGGTTTAAGAAATAGGCTTGATGTAGTTTAAGATTTTGGCTTTGCCGCTTTGCTCAGGCGGTTCCGTAAGCGGCTTAGAAACTCGGGCGTAATACCCAGGAAAGAAGCGATCTGGACCTGTGAAAGGCGGTTCACCAGGTGTGGGTAAACTTCCAAAAAAGATTGATACCGCTCCTCTGCAGTAGAGCTTATGTTTTGCAGCAGGCGTTCCTGCAAGCGAACGAAGCTGTTTTCAATAAGCACCCGGAAAATGCGGTTGAACTTGGGCGCATCTATATAAAGAGATATTAAATCATCACGACTTATTTGTAATACAACGGTATCTTCGAGTGCATCAATATTGAGAGTTGAAGGTTTTACTCCGTGAAAGCTGCCAAGATCATTGATCCAATAATTTTCAGCAGCAAATTGAAGGATGTGCGTGCCGCCCTTTTCATCAATTTTATACATCCTGAGACAACCACGTACGACAAAATAGAAATGAGTACATACATTCCCTTCTTGTAACACATATTGCCGTTTTCGAAACAGGCGCGGATGGAATTTTGCCCTGACCAACTCTTTTTCCTCTTTGTTCAAAGGAATCAGGTTGTCAAAGTAGCTAAGTAGCGGTTCAATCGAAGCCAGTGAGCTATCAGGTTTCATTGTATCTAGTATCTGTTCGACTGCAAAAATTCATCAAAAACCCCATATTAACTTGCACATTGGTCAAGCACGCCCAATTTCCTTCAGGATCACCTATACAGCCTATAGCCTGAAAGCAGAAGCTCCATCATTCAGAGCACCAGATCCAGCAGGTAGCTGATCAGGGCCATGATGAGGCCAAAGAGTAAGGCGGTAAGCCAGCCGTCGACGCTGAAGCCGGGAACAATGCGGGCGGCCAGCAAGATGATCAGCATGTCGATGATCAGTAAGAATAGGCCCAGGGTGATGATGGTAATCGGAATGGTGAGGGCGACCAGTATTGGCTTTAGAAAGGCATTGAGTAAGGCCAGCACGAGGGCTACGAGTATGGCTGTTGTTGCGGTGTCGATCGTAACGCCGGGCAAAAGGCGGGCAGCTAAAAAAGCGACTACGGCCATGAGGATGATCCTGAATAATAATCCCATAGTAAAAGTTTTAAAGTGAGGTTTCGGGTGTTGGTGTATGGTAGCTTATTAGGATCACTGCATTTTTCGGACCACGCCCTATGGCAGTCATTTCCTGTCAAATCCGGTCATTACCGGTCAAAACCGCCCACTATTTTGCTAAATTTATTAGCATGATCTAATCTTGTATCACGGTTCGCGAAAAGAAGTAAACAGCGCTGTACACGGTTAGGCATAACCGCTTCTGGCAACCCAATTTTTTAATCACTTAAAACTTTTATTACAATGGCAAAACAGAAAGGAATTATCAAGTTAGAAGGTACAATTGCAGGTGTTACATTTTATAAAACTGCTGACGGTTATCTGGCAAGGGAAGCTTCAGGCATTTCTGCTGAACGCATTGCTACAGATGCTGCTTTTGAACGCACACGGGAGAACAATGCAGAATTTGGCAGGGCCGGCAAAGCTGCCAACCTGGTACGTACGGCCTTCCGCGCCCAGTTGCTGCGTGTGCAGGACGCACGGATGTTTAGCCGGCTGGCGAGCGAAATGATGAAGGTCGTTAAAGCTGATACTACCAGCATCCGCGGTATGCGTAATGTAACTGACGGAGATATAACGTTGCTGCAAGGTTTTGATTTCAATGACAACAGCCGGCTGGCCTCCACTTTATACGCACCTTACCAGGTTGTGATCAACAGGGCCACAGGGCAATTTACAACCAGCCTGGCTTCTTTTGTACCGGCACAGTTGATAGCGGCACCAAGCGGAACTACCCATTTCCGTATCAATACCCTGGCAGCGGAAATAGACTTTGCCAACGGTATTTTTAACGCTGACAGTAAGGAAACGGCCATTCTGCCACTGGACAATGCGCCGACTGCACCTATCAACCTGGAAAGCATACTTACGCCAGCCAGCACACATCCCCTGTTCCTGGCGCTGGGTGTTGAGTTTCTGCAATCGGTAAACAATGAATTCTATCAGCTTAAAAACGGCGGATATAATTCGTTGGGTTTGGTGGAAGTTGAGGTAGCGTAAGGATGAGTGATGAGTGATCAGTAATGAGTAATCAATAATGAGTAAAGGGAGGGAGACTTTTAGTTTATAGTTTTTGGTTTGCAGTTTGCCTCTCTCCCTCCCTACTCCTAATTAATCTTTTAAACGGGTAATTCAACTTTTAAAATTTTTAATCAAAAACAAAATTATTATGAACATTATAGACAGAATTATAGCACCCACGCCGAAGTTTTTTAAGAAAGTACGTACAGTAGGGCTGGTACTTGCAGCGGTTAGTGCTTCTCTATTGGCAGCCCCGGTGGCATTGCCCGCGGTGGTGGTGCAGTTAGCGGGCTACCTCGCAGTGGCTGGTAGTGTGGCTACTGCCGTAAGCCAGGTGGCAACGATGGAGGAAAAACAGGAACTTAAAACAGAAGGTGATGGAGACTAATCTTTCAACAGGACCGGATACCCTTACCGGTACGGCTGGTGGCACCTTGTTCGTTGTGCTGGTGCATATCAGTAGTGGCGAGCTACTGAAGACCACCGTGCTGGCGGCCATTGGTGCTGTGGTGAGTTATACGGTTTCGTGGGGGCTGAAGTTCCTGGTCAAACGGTTGAAGCGGAAACGCTAAGCAAAGAGGCGAAAGCCTCTTTTTTCGTGAATGGTGATGGCGTGAATGGTCAATGGGCAATGGTGAATGTGGATGCATTCAGGAGTAAAAAAGCATGAACAGGAACAAGGGAGTAATAAACAGGAATAAAACAGAATAATTGAGAATAGATGGGCGTGTTTGTTATTAATTGAACATTAGCCGGAAATATTGAACACAACTGTGCACAACACGGCCAAAGAAGGAAACGGGGTTTGGTTGATGGTTCATCTTTGAGGTCTCAATTAAAAACGCATTTTATGATACAACAAAACATTGCGCAACAATTTGACATCAAATCTTCAAAATGCATTAACGTGATGGTACATGCGGCCTGGAACTTTGCCCATATGGCCTTGTGGAGCCACAACCTCCTCTCCAAACTTGAAAAAGATAAAGCCAGGAAAGCCATCAGGCAATACCTGCTTGATTCGGACGACCCGGAGCAGGCATACTATAACTTTTGTCAGCGGGTGCTGCTGGCCAGGGAGTACGTCGCACAAGGCAGTCACCGCTTTATTCCCCTGCCCTCGCAATGGCTGGACACCAACAACCCCAATGGCTTTTCCGGAACGGAAGCATGGCTGGACCAAATGCTGGACAAGCGCTCTTCGCTACCATTGTACAGGCGGGAATGGAAGGCAATTGCAGAAGCTTTGCTGGAAATAGCTACGGATGATTCGGAAAAGACCTTTTGGTATTGGAAGATCTATTTCCTGGAGAGAGGGGAAGGGAAATTGTGGGAGTTATTTTTGGGAGCCGCAACGAATATGCGGTATAAGCAGTGAGTTAACGAGTTGTAGTGAGTATTTAGTAATAGTGATTATAACTTTTTAAAAGATCAATTTATGACAATGACCAGAATTGTATTATATACTAAGGACATTATCATTATCACTGGGAAAAGTGAAAGTACAGCAAGGCGAATGATGGCAGAAATCAGGAAGAAGTATCATAAGGAGAAAGGCGCACTTGTGAGTGTGGATGACTTTTGCGGCTATACGGGACTGAAAGAAGAGAGGGTAAGAGCTCTATTGAGGAATTGATGGTTCGTATAACGAGCGTATTGCGAGTTGCCAGTTACGAGTTGCCGATCTACGGAAACAAGTTACTGGCAACAATTGTTTTAGATCATTCATACTTCTCCTTTTATTCTATACGGCATGCCCAGTTTATTGAAGATGATCTCTACCTGGGCGACGGTGAAGAAACGGCCCTGCTTTTCGCCTATGATATCAGTAAAAGGCTTCATCCATTTCAGCAGGGTTTTATCGCAAACCCCATATATCTGTGCCAGTTCTTTGGTAGAATAAGGTCTTACTTCGGCTACTTCTTTAAAGCTCATTGTTTGTTCTTTTAGTTGAAAGGATTAAGAATACAGTTCTATAAATTCATCTACATGGAGGCAAAGGATGGTGGCTAGTTCGAGCGTGCCCAGGCCTGTACGGGCGCGGTAGGCTGCGATCCACTGTTTTATGAGGGAAGGCTTCTCTACGGGCACATCCAGATCTACGGGTTCGCGCCGCCTGATGCCGGCCGCATTGAACTGCTGGAGCAGGTAGCGCTTTTGGTTGGGCGTTAAAAAGCCAAGGTCGTCGGCCCGGTATAGCAGGGAGATCATCGATACCTTCCACTTCTTTTTCAGGTTGCCCAGGAGCGGCAGGGTGATGCCACCTTCAAAATCTGCCCTTATGGCCTCTGCCGGCATCAGCCATTCGGCGGCAAATTCATTGGACTCATGACCCAGGTCGCGGTCAGGGGCAGGTGTGCTTCCCGCATGCATTACAAAGCCTGCCAACTCGTAGGCCAGGGAGAAGCGGAGCTTGTCGCCCAGCAGGACCTTGTTGGTAAAGATGACAGGGTAGCCATCATCGGTATGCATGCTGCGGCTGTCGACCCTGTCGGTGCCAAAATCGAAAGGGAGCACAGGGATGCCCTGGGCTTCTAACAGGCGGGTAAGGTTGTCCATGACAGGGGTGGTGATGCCCCATAACTTCCGTAGCCGGGTGGCCGCTTCGGCGGGTGTGCAGTGGCTTAGATTTGGCAGACCTGGTGGCGTGCTATTTAATGCCCTCGTAAAGAATTGTACGTGCCGCCGGTGGATGTTGGCCTTCGCGTGAATGGGCGTGAGTAGTTTTTGGGCTACATGCTGGCGCTTACGGAAGGTGCAATTTTCGGGAACGGGAATGCCCTGCTGGTGGAAAAAATGCTGGGGAAAGCCTGTTGCGGTGGCAATGGCTTCTACAGAGCCTTCGCTGATGCCGATATCGCCCCTTTCTATTTTACTAAGGTTTGTGGCCGACATGCCGATGCGCTCCGCCAGCTCGTTTTGAGCGAGCCCCCTTGCCTCCCTGGCCAGTACGATCATTGCTACGTTAATGCCTTCTTTGGTCATGTTTTTTGTGTGTTGATTTCCTTTGTTACTAATCTGGCTGTTACCATTTGGAACTGCAAAATAGCGAAATAAATGTCAATTACTAACTTTTTTAGTTTTTTATTGGGGAAAGGGAGACGTTGGGGAGGAAGAATATGGGACAGGGTTGTGAGTTATAGATGGCTGGTGGTGGGGTTGAGTGAGGAATAATGAGTATTGAGTAATAAGGGCCTAACGGTTAGTAATTGGGTTTAGAATTTGGGTGAGGGAGGGAATGGTATAACGATGTGGAGATCGGAATAATGAGCTCTTTTTTAGGCTTTTATGGAGTTGAGAAGGGTGGAGCAATGGGGTTAGAAAAATTATTGAAAAAGTTTTTGGTAGATAGGTACAATTCTCTATTTTTGCCCTCCCAAAACGGGAAATTCCTCCTTAGCTCAGTTGGTTAGAGCATCTGACTGTTAATCAGAGGGTCGCTG
>CBKWHA010000164.1:0-12457 GCA_966674115.1 uncultured Chitinophagaceae bacterium | reverse complement strand
CAGTAAACGCACCCGGCTTACTTCCACCTGGGCTGCTTTCGCTTCAGCAATGGCATTGGTTAAATTAGCCTTGGCTTTTGCCACTTCTGCTTTGTATTCTTTATCGCTGATCTGGAAAAGCGGCTGTCCTTTTCTTACCTTTTGTCCCTCATCTACGAATATCTTTTCCAGAAAGCCTGCTACCCTGTTACGGATCTCTACATTTTGGATAGCTTGTATATTGGCTACATAAGTACGTTGTAAAGAAGTGTCTTTTGTGATTAACTGCGTGATCGGCAATTCTTGTTTCAGGTCGTCTTTACCAGGGTCTGACTGGCTTTTTACCGAACAGGCCGTTACATATACACATACAAAAAGGGTCATGCTTCCAAAGAGTGTTGGTTTCATTTTTATTGATTTTAATACAGAATGTTGAGGTAAATAATAGAAGGCAACAGAAATGATCTGATACAGGCACGTGGCCTCTTGCAATCCCTTGAAGGGATTGTATGCATTGAAAGCCGCATACCACCAAGAGGTTTTTACTTCGTACCTCGTACTTCGTAATTCTAACTTGGTGTTATGTTCGGTTTGAATTAAAAAGGACTAAGCCGGAAAAGAAAATTGTAGTAAGCAGGCCGGATCAGCCAATCATTGGCAGGAGCAACAATCTGCAGTACTTGCAGCATATCAATATCCTGCAAAAGATGTTGCCTGTCCGGTTTTTTGATGTAATGGCTGAAATTTAAGTTCTGTATTAAAAATCTGGTCTTGTATTTCTTTTTGAACCTACCGTGGAAAGTGTACTCCTTATCCTTGAAATTGGTAAGACGGTTACAAATATTGCCATCGGATTGAGGCAGGTCAATGGTTTGCGCCCCTTCGTCGAACGAAGAAATGAATTTGAATAAACCAGCCGTTTGCATTGTTTTTTCACCACCTGCCGCATGCGAAGCGCAGGAAAGGAGTAGCAACACAAACAAGTACATCCCGGTTCTAAATCTCTTCATTGCTGGTATAGAAGGTTAAGAAAGCAAATACTTTCAATCTAATGCAAGCGAAAATAGACAAGTTGTTAAAGAGATTTTCTTAAAAACTTCTTAATGATGCTTTTTACCTATTTGTACTCAGTTTACAAAGCTCCAGTAAAAGCCGAACCTGATAGTAAGCCCGGGATAAGCATAATCCGGTGCTGCAAGATTGTTGTTGGTAAATGTTACGCCATTGTTTACGTAGCGGATTGTATTCAGGTTCTCTGCACGTATGTACGCCTTAAAACTGCGGATGCGGAAATGCATAAAGGCTGCAACCTCAGGGTAATTGGATATAGTTACAGAGTCCTGATAAAAGAATTGTCCCAGTACAGGTGAATAATTATCTGCACGATAAGGTGTATGATAACGGGCTTCCAAGCCGGTTGCAATGAAAAGATTTTTAAAGAAGTTGCCTTCAAATACAATGCGGTTGCGCGTAAATACCAATGGAACGTTTAATTGTACAGATCCTGCTTTTTGCTGTACATAAACATCACTATACCAGTTCCAGTACCTGCCCAATTTGAATGTTTTGGATGCACTGATACGCAATAGGTTAAAGATGGCATTTTCCTGTTGCAGTTTAAAGAAGTCGGTGAGATAGAGATAATTACTGATTAGGTAATAATCACCTCTGAGTTGTAGTTTTAATTTGGGCACCAGGGTAGCTGCAAAAAAGTGAAGCGTATTTTCTTTGGAAAAGCTTTTTTGCTCGTCAAGGTAAAAATTGCTCCTTGTATCATAAATGAAAGAGGGCGAACGGTTCACGTTTTCAAAACCTAGCTGCAAGCTGCCCACTGCCGGATTGATGATCCTTGTGATACTGGCTAGTGCATGATAATCGCCAGCATTATAGCCATTCAGGTGAAGCTTTCCAAAAGCTTCAAAGTCCCATTTTTGGTTACGGGTGCGGTTGCGGTATTCCCCATGTCCTATAAAATTGTGCAGCGACTCTGTTTGAGCATTCAATTCGCCCTGCAGCATCTGGTATTCAATGCCCAATTTTAAAAACTGGTGGAGATTTTTGGCATCAGGAAACTGGTAAATTGAAAAGTCGTTGCTGATTTCGCGCCACCTGTCCTGGAGTAGAATGGAATCGGATAACAATTTTAAACCGCCATAGTATTGCCTGTAAAAAGCACCACCGGTTGTATCCGCATTATTATCTATAAAGCGGTACCGCAATTTCTGGTAACGCAATGTGTGCTCGAAACGAAGGCGCGGGTAAAACAAAGGAATTACCGTGGAGTCGGTAACAATAGAGTCTTTTTGACCAAGATCGTATTGTTGCCTTAGCAAGGCAGTAAGTTCACTATAGCGGTTGCCGGTATTCAGTGTATTATTGAAAAAATCGCGACCATATGCGGCATCACCTCCAATCTTAGTGGGAATATTGAAGCGATCCTCAAATAATGGATCGTTCAAGTAGTCCCCATCGTTCCGGATACCGCCATTTTCTTCCGATTGAAGCGCATTGCCTAAAAGCACCACATAATTATTATATCGCTTTTTGGGCGCCTGGTACCATGAAGTAAATAAATAGTTGTTGTGATTGGCTTTTTGGGTCTTAAAAACACCAGGAGAGTTGATAAGCCGGTATTGAAGAGATGCACCCCAATGTGGCTTTATATTTTGGGCATGCAGGATCTCAATGATCTGTTGCGATTGGCTGCCCAACAAATACCCCAGTTCAGTATACGGCCGGGTTGTATTGAAGAATCTTACCTGGTCCAGATGCCATTTATAAACATCATATGCATGAAAACCAGGGTCCCACCCGGTTTTGGTGCTTGGAGAAAAAAGAATAGATCTGCTAGCATTTCCAACGTTACCGAGGTAAATATGAGTAGCCGGTATTGGGAAACGCTTGGTAAAATCACTCAATGAAGAATCAAACTTGAAGTTCCGGGTAGAATCCAGCAGCCTGTATGAAATAGTGATGCTGTCTTCATACTTATCTCTCCGTTTGAGACTATCACCGCCGCCACCGCTCCGGCCTCCGCCACCAGTTGGCATCCTGCGGATAACACCGGGCAACCGCTGTGCGCTCAAATCACCTGCCGCTGCCATTGTAACCAGCAGCCAGACTAAAACAATATGGAAATAAGATCGTTTCAAACAAAATATTTATAGAGTTCGGATCAATTCGCGGAAAACCGTTGAAAAAACTGGCTCAGCATTATGAGCCGCTTCCAGCACTTCTTCATGCGTTATTATATTATCGTCCTCCCTGATGCCGATGTCAGTAATGACGCTCATGGCAAATACATTCATGCCTGCATGCACTGCCGCTATGGTTTCCGGCACAGTGCTCATACCTACGGCATCTCCCCCAAGCAGGTGTATCATTTTATATTCAGCACGGGTTTCAAACGTCGGACCGGTTACGGCAAAGTATACGCCTTCTTTTAAAGTTATGTTATGTTGCTTGGCAATATCTTTTGCTTTTTGAATGATGCTTCTTTTATAAGGCTCGCTCATATCTGGGAAACGAGTTCCAATGCGCTCGTCATTGAGGCCAATAAGTGGATTTTTAGTGGCAAAGGAAATATGGTCCGTGATAATCATCAGATCACCAACTTTGAAGTCGAGATTGACGCCACCTGCTGCATTGGACATCAAAATAGTTTCAATCCCCAACAATTTCATGACTCGGATGGGAAATATGACTTCTTCTTCGCTATAGCCTTCATATAAGTGAAAACGGCCAGCCATAGCAATGATAGGCCTTTCTGCTATATTGCCAAAAATGAGTTTCCCATGATGCCCTTTAACCGTGGAAACCGGGAAATGGGGGATTTGCTCGTAAGCTATCTCATTAACAACCTTAATCTCTTTTACAAAGTTTCCAAGGCCGCTGCCCAGTATTACACTGGTCTTAGTATTTTCCAGTACAAACTGCTTTAAATAGGTTGCGGCTTCTACAAGCTTTTGATAGTGTGTCATAAATCGGCGGCAAAGATAGACGGAATGGCTTATCACTAAATCCCAATATCTCAAATCTCAAATTCCCAAAATTAGAAATTCTCTACACCCACTTCACCTCTCCCACACTAAATACTTCCTCCATAGAGGTGGCGGTAACAAGCCTGCCGTCTTCTGTTACTCCATTTATATAGGCATCAAAAATCCTGGCTCCTTTTTTTAACCTTACAGTTTGGTGAAGTTGGTATAGGTGTTGGTGATAACAGTTTACGATTTCCCGGGGTTTGTTGAGTAATTCATCAAAAGTTGTCTGGATGCTCTGGCCTAATTCTTTGGCCATGCCAACGGTATCGTAGTTTTTTCCTGTGATCTGTTTCAGGGATACAGCTTGTAAAGAGACACTTTCAAAGCTTGTTTGATTGATATTCAATCCGATACCAACCACGGCATATTTCCATTCAAGGCCCTGAATATTGTTCTCAATAAGAATGCCTCCTGCCTTTCTGTCACGCCAGTAGATATCATTGGGCCATTTGATGGTGGTATCATCTCCTGCAAACCGGGCGTAAAACCGCTGAACACCTGTTGCGACCATCATACTAAGGAGGAAAACCTGCTCTGGGCGTAGGTTAAAAGGCTCTATAATAATGCTCATCAAAATGTTTTGGCCGGCGCCTGAAATCCACTGCTTGGAGCGCTGTCCTTTGCCCCTGGTTTGCTCGTGGGCAAACACACAAGTACCGTGCTGTGCCATACCTGCATGAACTAGTCCCATGGCATAGTTGTTGGTACTGTCCACTGTATGCAGTTCTATAAAGGGTAAACCAATTCGTTTTGTTGGAGGTAACAATTCCTATAAATTTGAGCAAAGAAAATTAAATCATTGCTTTTCCGTTTACCCCGCTGCTTGATTTTAATTGAAACATTAAACTATTGATATTTGGAACCATTGGAAGTACTAACCAGCCGTAAAAAAAAGGGTGTTGCCCGCTTAAACCGCAACTCAAAAATTTTAAAAACAATTATAAAAGCCATTCAGGATAAAAAAGGAGAAAACATTGTTTCTCTCGATCTGCGAAAAATTCCAGAGGCTGTAGCAGATTTTTTTGTGATCTGCGAAGCCAATAACCAGCCACAAATCCGCGCAATTGCCGAACACGTAGAGGAGGAGGTAAAGAAAAAATGCAATGAATACACCTACCGGCACGAAGGTAAGCAAGCCTTGCAATGGGTATTGATCGATTATGTAAATGTCGTTGTGCACATTATGATGCCGGAAAGTCGTAAATTTTACAAACTGGAGGAAATGTGGAGCGATGCTGTTTTGGAAGAGCACAACCTTTCCTGATTGAGTTTGTTAAAAAAACACACTTGCATTTTTAAACTCCTATATTTGGGTTTTTCCCTAAGTAACTAATTATTAAGTAAAGACCAGAAATGTCACAAGAACCATATAAAGAAGATAATAAATCGAGACTGCCAAGATTTAACAACCGTTCAAACAACGACGGAGATGAGGGGTCACGCAAAGGACCCAGATTCAGTATTTACTGGGTTTATGCCATTATTTTCGCCGTGCTGATCGGTTTCCAGGTATTTGGGCCTTTTTCTCCCAGTACCGTACAAATTGGCCAGGACGATTTCGAGCAAATGTTGAAACAAGGTGATGTTAAACAGTATACCATTGTTTCCAACCGCAATATTGTGCGGGTATCTTTGAAAAAAGAAACCCTGCCAAAATATGAATCCCAATTAGGGAAAGAGGTTACAGAAAATGAAGCAGGTCCTCATTTTTATTTCCGCATTGTTTCCGGCGATTCCTTTAAGGATGATATGCGGAATTTTTATAAGGACAACCCAACGGTAAGCAATGTCGGTACTGTTGATACCGAAAGAGACTTCTTTGGCCCTATTGTTACCACTCTTTTACCCATCCTGATCTTTATCGCCATCTGGATACTGCTCATGCGTAAAATGGGCGGTGGTGCTGGTGGTGGCGGTGGCCCCGGCGGTATTTTCAACATTGGAAAATCACGGGCTACACTGTTTGACAAAGGCACAAGGGTAAATATCACCTTTGCCGATGTAGCCGGTTTGGATGAGGCCAAAGTGGAGGTAATGGAAATCGTTGACTTCCTGAAAAATCCTAAAAAATATACCTCACTGGGTGGCAAAATACCAAAAGGCGCCTTACTGGTAGGCCCTCCGGGTACAGGTAAAACCCTGCTCGCTAAGGCCATGGCCGGTGAAGCACAGGTTCCTTTCTTCTCCATGTCAGGTTCTGATTTCGTAGAACTATTTGTGGGTGTTGGTGCCAGCCGTGTGCGGGACCTCTTTAAACAGGCTCGTGAAAAAGCACCTTGTATCATTTTTATCGATGAAATTGATGCCATCGGTCGTGCCCGCGGTAAAAACATGATGATGAGCAATGATGAGCGCGAAAGCACTTTGAACCAGTTGCTGGTGGAAATGGATGGATTCAGTGGAGAGAGCGGCATCATCGTGCTGGCTGCTACCAACCGTCCAGACGTTCTGGATACAGCGCTCTTGCGCCCGGGCCGTTTCGACCGCCAAATCACGATTGATAAGCCGGATCTGAAAGGTCGTGAGGCTATTTTCAAGGTACACCTGAAACCGATTAAATTATCAGAAACAGTTGATATCCATAAACTGGCAGAACAAACACCGGGCTTTGCCGGTGCCGATATCGCCAACGTTTGTAACGAAGCGGCCCTGATTGCTGCCCGTAAGAACAAGGCTGCGGTAGAAATGGAAGACTTCCAGGATGCAGTGGACAGGGTGATTGGTGGGCTGGAGAAAAAGAACAAGATCATTTCTCCGGATGAAAAGCGCATCATTGCTTATCACGAGGCCGGCCATGCCATTTGTGGTTGGTATCTGGAACATGCATACCCTCTGCTTAAGGTAACCATTGTTCCGCGCGGAACGGCAGCTTTAGGTTATGCCCAATATACGCCCAAAGAGCAATACTTGTACAACACTGACCAATTGATGGACCAGATTTGTATGACGCTGGGTGGCCGTGCGAGTGAGGACATTTTCTTTGGAAAGATTTCGACCGGCGCTCAGAACGACCTGCAGCAGATTACGCGTATTGCTTACGCTATGGTTACTGTGTATGGTATGAGTGGTAAAGTGGGTAATTTGAGCTTTTATGATCCGCACCAGGAGCAAACCTTTACAAAGCCTTATTCTGAAGAAACATCCAAGATGATTGATGATGAGGTAAGAGCATTGATTGATAGTGCTTACCAAAGAACGATCCAGTTGCTGACCGAAAAGAAAGCCGATGTGGAGAAACTGGCAGAAGCCTTACTGGATAAGGAAGTGTTGTTCCAAAGCGATGTTGAGAAATTGATAGGCAAGCGTCCTTATGAAGAAAAGAAGCCGCTGGGCATTGAAGATGACAAACATCATGAAGGCGGTATCAGTGAGGGCGTTCCTCCTTACGATCCTAATGTGATGAATCAGCAACCGTCAGCAAAATAAAATGAGCGCATCTTCAGCAAGAAGCAATATTCTTAAAAAAATAAAAACGGCGTTGGCACAACCAACGCCTTTGCCTTTTTCAAACAGCCAGGGTAGTGAATCCCTTTTTCAGCCGCTACAGGAAGACTTAATGGTTGAATTTGCCGAGCAATTCACCATTCTGCAAGGTAAGTTCGATTATTGCCTTAGCGAAGGCGAGTTGCTGATGCACTTGCAAAAGCTTTGCTTGCAGCAGCAGTGGACAAAACTTTATTGTGAAGATGAAAAACTGAGAGGCATTTTTCCGGCATTTCAGTGGCATAATGACATTAAAACCTGCGAAGTAGCAATTACAACCTGTGAGTTATTGGTGGCCCGCACAGGGAGCATTGTGCTGAGTTCTTCACTCAACCAGCGTATCCCTAGTGTGTATGCGCCGGTGCATATTTGTGTTGCTTATGCATCGCAACTGGTTTATGATATAAGTGACGCTCTTGACTTGCTGGAACAGAAATACCATCAAAAATTTCCCTCGCTCATAACACTGGCAACAGGACCTAGCCGCACAGCCGATATTGAGAAAACCTTAGTAGTGGGTGTGCATGGTCCAAAAGAAGTGTATTGTTTTTTGGTAGAGCGTTAAAAGAAGTAAATCCGTTCATGCAACTTCCACCTGGTAAAAAAGTTTTCTTTCTTTCTGATTTTCATTTGGGAGCGCCCAATCATGCGGTCAGCCTGGAGCGTGAAAAACTGATTATAAAATTTTTAGAAGAGATCAGGCATGAGGCGGCCGTGATTTTCATTGTGGGAGACCTGTTCGACTTTTGGTATGAATACAAAAGAGTAGTGCCGCGTGGACATGTGCGACTGCTGGGGAAACTGGCAGAACTGACTGATTCAGGTATTGCTATTCATTTCTTTGTAGGCAACCACGACATGTGGATGAACGATTATTTCCAAAAAGAATTGAACATCCCTGTTTATTATGAGCCTAAAGACTTTGAGTTTAACAATAAGAAGTTTCATATTGGCCATGGTGATGGTTTAGGGCCTGGCGACCATGGTTATAAAACACTGAAAAAGATATTCCGCAACCCTCTTTGTCAATGGCTTTTTGGTATGCTTCCTCCTTATTATGGCATCGGCCTGGCAGATTATTTCAGCCGCAAAAGCAGGCAGGCAACTGGTACCACAGAAGAAAAATACCTAGGAGATGAAAAAGAGTGGCTGTTGATTTATTCCAGGGAGGTTTTACAGCAAAAGCCTGTCAACTTTTTTATTTTTGGACATAGACATTTGCCCATTGATTATCGTCTTAATGAAAGTAGCCGGTACATTAACCTGGGCGACTGGATTACATTTTACACCTATGCCGTTTTTGATGGCAATGAAATGCATTTAAAAGCATACACTGGTAAAGAGGACAAAATTTATCGCAACTGAAAAACTGGTATACCATATTGGTCTTTTTCATTCTGGGCAAAAGTGTGCGCGCACAGGATGATTCTGCTTTTCAATTGGTGAAAACATATCCCTACGCAGTAGCAGATGCCGTGTTGGACAATTTGGATAATCTCTATCTTATTTCCCCGCAGAACCAACTCAAGAAGTATAATGCCAATGGCGATTCTGTAGCAATCTTCAATGGGGTCAGGAGGTTTGGTAAATTGCATTCCGTAGATGTTTCCAACCCTTTGAAACTCCTGTTGTTCTACAAAGATTTTTCTACTGTTGTAATTTTGGACAGATTGCTTGCTGTTCGCGGAACTATTGATCTGCGGCAAAATAGTATCATGCAGACATCAGCCATTGGAGCCAGTTATGATAACAATATTTGGATCTTTGACAGCTATGAAAACAAATTAAAGAAGCTAGATGAGAAGGGTAGCCTCATACAGGAAACTCCCGATTTCCGAGTCCTTTTCGATCAGTCAATAATGCCACAACAGGTACTGGACAGGGATGGGCTTCTTTATTTGTATGATTCAACTAGTGGGCTGTTTGTTTTTGATTACTATGGCACTTTTAAAAGAAAGTTGCCTTTGAGCAACTGGAGCAGTATTGTGATAGCCGGTAAAAATATATTGGGCATTAACAACAATGGTATCAATAATTTCTCAATTGCAACACTAATGGAAAGGCAATACCAATTTCCTAAAAACTTCCAGCCATATTATCGCTACAACCTGACTCAGAATAAGCTAATTGCATTATCTAAAGACTCAGTCTCTATCTTTTCTTATAAATACTAAAACATTCCTTACTTCGTACCTCTAACCCCTAACTTCTAACCTCGTACCTCGTACTTACTACTTTATCAGTATCTCACTCAAATCCTTTTCAAACATCCCTGTTTTACCATATTCCACTACCCGGCCAATTTCTTTACCGTTCTTCATTACGATCAATGTGGGCACATTAGTTACCTGAAATGCTTCTGTTAAATGATGCAGTGTCTTTTTGCTGTGGTCAACGCCAATAAATGTAATGCGGTCAGATGATAAGCCCGCCGCATCTGTTAATGCATAAAAACGCGGAAGAACAAATTTAGTATCATCACACCACGTACCTCCAAAGGCTATAATGTTAATAGAGTCTTTAACTGATTTGATCGCTTGCAGGGCAGGAGCGTAAGGTGTATATCCTTTTTGATTATCAGCAAACCATTTAAATGCAGTGTCTATCGCCATTTCCTCACGGGTCATAAAGCCCTTTATAACTTTATTCCCACTTTCATCCCTGCTTACTTCTGC
This sequence comes from uncultured Chitinophagaceae bacterium, assembly GCA_966674115.1. Taxonomy (GTDB): domain Bacteria; phylum Bacteroidota; class Bacteroidia; order Chitinophagales; family Chitinophagaceae; genus Flavisolibacter. The sequence goes on along the minus strand of CBKWHA010000164.1, from coordinate 2,277 downwards.
ATATTGAGCAAAAGAAGTTTGGATAAGAAATAAACAACAAAAAGCAAATAATAATTTTCTCATTGAACGCATCCTTCAAAATTAATTCCAGGGAGTCCTTTTACAGTTAAATCCTTCGTTAAAAATGTTTCTTCAACTCATTACGATAACTATAAACAATAAACCAAAAACTACAAATTCGCTTTCAGTTCCAACAAAAACGATTTAATCTTTTGCAGCGATTGTATCATGGCAAACCGCTCATCCGAGTGTTTGCTTTTTTTCAAATATTCCTTGGCGCCTTCGATAGTGAATTTTCTGCGCCGTACGAGATCGTAAATAAGGTGAAGTGTCTTTATATCAGAAGGGGTAAAAAAACGGTCGCCTTTGCGGTTCTTTCTGGGTTCTAAAACATCAAATTCATTTTCCCAATGCCGTATAAGAGAAGTATTTACTTTAAACATAGCGGCTACTTCACCAATAGAGTAATAAAGCTTCTTGAAAAGAATTTCATCTTCAGGGATTTCAATTTGCTCCCAATCGCTTTCTTCCTTCAATGGTTTACGGCCACGTGTGCTTTTGGGTTTCTTTTCTTTTTGAGGAACAGGCATGCCCGAAAGAAACTCTCGCGGTGTTTCCTCCGGATCAATAAAATCAAATGTGATCTGTGTTAATGAATTAGACATTTCAACCGGCAAAGTTAGTGTAGTTTATGGTTTATGGTTTTTTGTTTATTGTTGCCCTGATAGCTGTTTTAGCACTTCTGATAAGAATCTTAAAAAGAAATGATGCTCAAATTTCCAAGGGCGTCTCCAAGTAATTAGGAAAATAACAATAAACAATAAACTATAAACAATAAACTAATCAAAACTTTGATTAGAAGCCTGTGCCCTTCTCAGCATTTCATTGAACTGCTCAGGGGTTAGGTCATTATAGAAGAAATAAACCGGATCGAGCTTCCGGTTATTTTTGTGCACCTCATAATGAAGGTGCGGGCCAGTAGACTTACCAGTCGAGCCAACATAGCCAACTACCTCACCTCTTTTTACCCGCTGTCCACGCCTTGCTTTTACCCTTACCATGTGGCCGTACAGCGTTTCATAACCATAACCATGATTGATCACAACATGATTGCCATAGCCGCCATCACTAAAACCGGCCACTTTAACCACACCATCAGCAGTAGCATAGATAGGCGTACCCTGCGGAGCAGAAAAATCAAGCCCGGCATGCATCTTTACAGTTTTGTAGATAGGATCTATACGATAGCCAAAGCCTGAAGCAACACGGTTCAGGTCCTGATTGCTCACCGGTTGTATAGCCGGTGTGGCCGCAAGCAATTGCTCTTTATTTTCAATGAGTTGCTCTATGGTATTATACGATTTCTTCTGTGCTTCGATCCGGTTGGTTAAATTTTGCAAACTGACATAGATAGAGCTTACCAATTCATTGTCCTCCATGCTTTCAACCAGGGCTATCGTCTTTTGTTTTTCAAGCGCCTTGGCCCGGGCGCTGTCCGGAAGAGGTTCTGCTTCAAAAATGCTCCGGTAAACATTATTATCTCTTTTTTCCAATTCCGACATTTTTTGTTGCAGGTCAGCAACTTCCTTATTCAAATCTTGATACCGGTGCCTTAGCCGTTCATTTTCTGCCTTCATTAGCTTTTCATGCGGAGATCCAACAAATTGAAAAGCAAAATAGGAGATGATAACAGATGTAACCAGTGCTGCCGCAAGAAAGCCGAAAATGCGTAATAGCTTTACCCTCAGTGGGGTAATCAGCTTTTCATAGCGAAGTGTATGTGTATTATAGAAATATTTAATTTTCTTCATAAGACGGTAATACCGATCGTTCTGATGTCAAAGCGGCCTATTTGTTACCTTTGCGCCTCCCAGACCTAAAAGTTTAATAAGACTCATGGGTCTTCAGGAGGGAAACAACAAATATACTGGTTGATAGAAACTAATTTTCAACCTATTTATTGTGAAACGGTCTAAACCGCAAAGCAGAAACTTATTTAATGAAAATGACAGCAATTCAGGCGCAATCCACTGACAGCACTAAAAACCAATTGTCTGCGAAAGAAATCCGCAAGAAATTCCTTGAGTTTTTCCAGTCAAAGCAGCACCATATTGTACCGTCGGCACCCATTGTGGTAAAAAACGACCCTACATTGATGTTTACTAATGCCGGTATGAACCAGTTTAAAGACTATTTCCTGGGCAACCAGCAATCTCCCTGGCCCCGTGTGGCCGATACCCAAAAATGTCTGCGGGTAAGTGGTAAACACAACGATCT
>CBKWHA010000163.1:0-12689 GCA_966674115.1 uncultured Chitinophagaceae bacterium | reverse complement strand
GATCTTACAGGAAATATTTCCTGCACCATCACAAACAATACAAGAGCGGTGACCTACTCAATTGCCAGCATTTCAAGTCCAACGGTACTCCCGCTCACGCTGGAGGTGATTGATGACAATGGTACACCTGCTAATTCAAGCGATGACGTTATATTAAATACCCATACCATCAGTAGTACTCCTTTCACCGATTATACCGCTGAAATGAAGAGTATTTTTTCAAACATCACTTTATCTGTGCAGTCTTCAACCCTATCTTGTTTTACAGGCAGTGAAATCGTAACGAATAATTGCACGATCCTTCCTGTTAGCTTCAAATCTTTTACTGCGATCCGCAACAAGCAGAATTCAGAACTGGTACTGTTGAAGTGGGAAACAGCTAGTGAACAAAATAACCGGGGATTCCATATCCAGCGCAACACTTCAGGCGAGTGGAAGAATATTGCCTTTATAGCCTCTCAATCCAGTGACGGCAACAGCAGCACCCTGCTTACATATGAGTATAAGGACGTAAATGCATCCAATAGCACTACACAGTACAGGATACAACAAGTAGATATAGATGGCAAGACCAGTTTTAGCGATGTAAGAACTGTGATGAGTGCAAGTAAGGAAGGTGGTGTTTTAATATATCCAAATCCGGGCACTAACGGTAAAGTAAACGTGATGTTCAGGGAGCACAATGCCGTAAGATTTGTGATCGTGACCGACATAAACGGACGCCTGGTAAAACAGTTCCCGCAGGTAAGGGATAATCGTCTGACTATTGAAGGATTACAAAGTGGATTTTATACCATAAAAATTATAGATCGCGCCACATCGGCAATATCAGTCGAAAAGGTGATCATAGATTAATCACGGGTTAAAGGTTGCTGAACAAAGGGGATGTCTTTAGACAATCCCCTTTGTTGTTTTATTTCATGTGAAGAAGTATTGAGAAATACATTTTTTTATTGCAGACACTTGCAAAAAGAAAATAAGCTTATTACCTTTAGAATAGATAAGCAATACTACTTACCAAATCCTATAGGAATAAACCTTATTCACATCCGTTCCATTCCTTTTAAGAACCTCGCGCATATAATAAAAACCTTAACCACCATAGTCCTATTAATTGCCGCGATCCATTTCTGTAAAAAATCTTAGTGTAACGATCCGTCGCCCAACGGAAAGGCCACCTATTTTTTACTCTAAACATCACACACGATGAGAAAATCTCTATCCACCATTCTGTTGACTCTAACTGTATTTTTTGGTCAGGGCCAGGTTATTTTAAATGAAATTTATACCAACCCAGGAGCCGGTAAACACGAGTTCTTTGAATTATACAATACCAGTTCCCAAGATGTAAATCTTGATTGCTACAACTTAATAACCGTATTTGAAACATTAGACGGGAAATTGGGGTTATATGTTTTGAATTTACCAAATCTCCCTATAAAGGCAAAATCGTACTTTGTTGGCGCTGCAGATAACAACATCATCATACAACAAAAAACAACTGCTGCAAATTTTAGCTGGAATAACTTTGGTTCACCAGATACTGCTACAGGTTCTTTAAAAGCTTATATTTTAAAAAGTAACAATTCCGGATATGACCCAACTACAATCCAATCAAGCTTCAACAATCTTTTTCCTGAGCTATCTAATGCAACTGCCGGCGGTATAGTCTATGGAACATTTCTATTTAATAATAATAATCTTGTAAATAGTCTTTTAGCAGGTTATAACAAAACTGCGGTTCCTAATGCAATCAAGTCCTTGCCTCAATTAACAATAAGTGCAAATTCTACTTGTAGTAGCACTATAATTAATTGGAGCTTAGTAACTGCAGCAGAAAATGTGATTCCTTCAGGAGGAAGCGATAATGGTTATGCAAGGCAAAAGGATGGCATTTGCGGAACTTGGCTGAAGACAGCAAGTGGTGCAGATCACACACCTGGAGCAGCTAATAAGAATACATCAACCACTTCAAGTACATTCTTAAATACAACCGAAAGTTATTCTTGCGGACCAGCAATACAATATAGTATAGCAAGCTCCTCAACAGCATCAGCATTTCCAGTTAAAGTACATTTATATTTAGACTATATTGAAATTGGTACTCTGGATGCCGATGATGCTTACATTAATCCAAGTCAAACTGTAAGTTGGGGCGATAATACTACTCATTCTTTTACCGTACCTAATTCGACAAAGTCGTATCTATTGGTATATGAAACAGCCTTAGGATGTTTTGATAAAATAGCTCCCCTTTCTTGCAGTATTCTTCCGGTTAAGTTCCAGTCCTTCACGGCTGCCCGCAACCCTCAACGTAAAGAGCAGGTGCTGCTGAAGTGGACCACCGCCAGTGAACAGAACAACCGCGGCTTCTATGTGCAGCGCAAAGTGGCTGGGGCCTGGAAAAACATTGCCTTTGTCTTCTCCCAGGCAGATCAGGGCAACAGCAACAGCCTCCTGACCTATGAGTACAAAGAAATCCATGCCACCAATGCCCTTGCCCAGTACCAGATCCAGCAGGTAGACATGGATGGTAAGACCAGCTACAGTGACGTGAGAACCGTAGCCGGCATGAACCAGGCCAGTGAGGTGCTCATCTACCCCAACCCCGCCCTCAGTGGCAAGGTCAACCTGCTGTTCAAGCAAATCAACAGCACCAAGGATGTCATTGTCAGTGATGCCAACGGAAGGGTGGTGAAGCAGTTCCGCCAAATTGCAGACAATAACTTAACAATCGAAGGACTCCAGAGCGGATTTTATACCATAAAAATTACTGATCACACTACCTCTACCACTACTGTAGAAAAGGTGATTGTAAAACAGTGATAGTTTAAGGTTGGTTACTCAACACAAGGGGATGCTTTTCCAAGCTGTCCCCTTTTTTCTTAGCATAAAAAACTACCTAAACTTTTTTGGAAAACAGTTGCATAAAAACAAAAAACATATTAAGTTTATACAAGCATTAAGCAATACTACCTACCATATCCTAAAGTAATAAACTTAAATAAGATCCGTTCCATTCCTTAAAGAAACTCACAAAACTCATTTCCGTTGTAGCATTGTATCTGAGACCAGCTTGGTTATACCAGGTCTTTATTGATATAACTACTCTCAGAAAATGAATTTCATAATGGTAACTTCCAAAGTCCTACTAATTTCCGCAATCCGCTTCTATAAAAAATCTTCAAGAATGTAACTATCCACCAACCTCTGGAGGCACCAGCTATTTTCAATTTTAAACTATCACACCATGAGAAAAGCATTATCCACAATTTTGCTGACTCTAGCTGTATTCTTTGGCCAGAGCCAGGTTATTTTAAATGAAATTTATACTGACCCTGGAGATGGTAAGCAAGAGTTCTTTGAATTATACAATACCAGTTCCCAGCAAGTAAATCTTGATTGCTACACACTGGTAACAATCTTTGAGCAAAACAATAAACTGGGATTATATGTTTTGAATCTTCCTAACCTTTCTGTGAATGCTAAATCACACTTTGTTGGCGCAGCTTCTAACCCCTTTAATGTTCAACAAAAAACCAACCAGGCAGCAGCATTTAGCTGGAATAACCTTGACGCTACAGGTTCCTTAACAGGCTATATTGTAAACAATAACAATACTGGATACGACAATTATTCCATTCCATCAAACTTAAATGATCTTTTTACTAAAATAAATGGCCAAATTACCGGCGGGGTTGCATATAGCATTTTTCTATTTAATAATTCCGATCTTGTGAATGGCCTCTTGGGCGGCTATAACAGTACTGCAGTTCCGGATAAAATAAAAGCCTTGCCCGCATTAACTGTAACAACGAATGCACCTTGCAGTCCTTTAACAGTCAATTGGAGCACAATAACAGCAGCAGAAAATACAATTGAAGCACCTGGTAAGGATAACGGTTATGCAAGACTGAAAGATGGAATTTGCGGAACATGGGATAAAACAGCAAATGCATTAAGCCACACACCAGGAAAAATGAATGGCAGTTCATCTGCCATTACCGGCACACTCCTTTCAACCTCTGAAACCTTTTTTTGTGGATCCTCAATACAATTCAGTATATCAAGCTCCTCAAATACATCAGCATTTCCTGTTGATGTACATTTATATACAGATGCAATTGAAACCAGTGTTCTTGATGCAAATGATACTTATATTGATCCAAGTCAAACTATAAATTTAGGTGATAATACTACACATTCTTTTACCGTACCTAACTCAACAAATCCATATCTGCTGGTATATGAAACAGCTTTAGGGTGCATAGATAAAATAGCTCCACTTTCCTGCGTAATTCTACCGGTCAAGTTCCAGTCTTTCACTGCAGTGCGCGACCAGCAAATAAGAGTACAAGTGCTGCTGAAGTGGATCACCGCAAGTGAACAGAACAACCGCGGCTTTTACGTGCAGCGAAAAGTAACAGGAGCATGGAAAAACATCGCCTTTGTTTTCTCCCAGGCAGACAAAGGGAATAGCTCAACTCCCCTTGCCTATGAGTACATGGACTTGAATACTTTTAGTAGCCAATCCCAATACCGGATCCAGCAGGTAGACATGGATGGCTCCACCAGCTACAGTGAAATTAAGGCAGTGCCGGGATTGGATAAAGCAATTGACGTGCTGGTTTATCCCAACCCGTCTCCGAATGGCAAGGTCAATTTGTTGTTCTTGGAAACCAATAGCTTCAGAGATATCATGGTGCATGATCTAAACGGACGGCTAGTGAAACAGTTCCGTCAGCTAACAAAGAATAATCTAATCATAGATGGCCTGCAAAGCGGATTTTATACTATAAAAATTACAGACCACGCCACTTCTACAACCACTGTTGAAAAAGTGATCATAAAATAACGATAGTTTAAGGTCGGTTACTCGACACACAAGGGCTGCTTCTCCAAGCTGGCCCTTTTCTTTTTTACCCCTTCACTTATTATTTTTAAACTTATGTGTCTTTTTTTTACAAAATACTTGCACCTAATTGAAAAAGATATTAGGTTTGCATCGCTAATAAGAAAAAACACCTACCGCACCCTAAAGCAATAAGCCTAACAAATTTCCTTTAACCTTTATTTCAAAATCCATTTCCATTTACTACTAATTCAAGGCAACTTGAATGTTTATAATAAAGTACCAATACATATTGGCACTTGAGAGAAACTTTTTGCTTTGAAACATCCATGATCCGGAAAACTTCCCTATCCACTCCTTCAAAAAGCCACTACAAGAATAAGTACGTTCCAAGCTCCTGAAGACCAACTATCATTCAGACAAAACTATCATGCGATGAAAAAAACTCTACTTACATTCCTGTTAATTCAAGGACTGGTATTCACTACATCATTAAAGGCACAATCAATTTATTTCGAAGATTTTAGTTCCACGGCTGTAGGTGGCCAGCCTACTGGCTGGGAAATTTCAAGCAATACAAAGGTCCAGGAGTACTACAATCCAAACGCCTGTTCAACTAAAGATAAAGGTTTAGTAACTCCTGGCGTAGGTAAAGATGCTCCTATGGGTTTGCTTTTACCAACTTTCACTTATGATGCATCCAAGCCTTATCTCTTGGTTAACTTTAAATTGTTTGTCTATGACACTAAAAACGAAGGCAAGAATTGTACTGTAATGCCATTTCCCTGTACTACAGTAGTAGAAGCGTATATTGTCCCCTCTACCTGGAATGATGAAACGACTATTCCAACTGCAAGCCAGTACTACGCGGCCCTTCCAGGGTATCAGCTCGTGTATGCAAATGCGAATAACACTGTTGCTTTCAACAACATTGTAATACCTGCTGGTGTAACACAATATAAGGTGTTACTAAACTTTAAATCTTCAAATGGTAATTGCACATCTAACGGTGCAAAATTCGTTTTTGACGATTTTAACTTCGTCAAGTCAAGTTGCACTGGAACATGTTCACCGGTTACAAATAGTGACTATTTTAATTCCAAAACACAAGGCTACTCAACTCAGCTTAAAGGAAATGTATACGGCGGCTATGCTGTATGGTCTTCACAAGCACCTGATGGCTTTGAAATAAATTCTTTAAGCACTTCGCCTGCAGTAAATAATGGAACTGATTACGACCTCAATAATCCCGATCTGGAGGATATGACATTCGCCTTGCAAAGCGGTATAACTGTTGAGGCTTCTACAGGCTGTGTAGGTACAGTTGATCCCGGTATATTAGATTTTAATGACGATGGCACCTTTACCTATGATTGTGGCAGTACCTGTGTAACCAGGGTTTCATTCACCTACAAAGCTACCAATAACCTTACAGGCTTAACATCAGGCACCTCTAAAGTAACCATTGACCTGCCAGGTTTTGAAGTGCTTCCGGTTAAGTTCCAGTCCTTCACGGCTGCCCGCAACCCTCAACGTAAAGAGCAGGTGCTGCTGAAGTGGACCACCGCCAGTGAACAGAACAACCGCGGCTTCTATGTGCAGCGCAAAGTGGCTGGGGCCTGGAAAAACATTGCCTTTGTCTTCTCCCAGGCAGATCAGGGCAACAGCAACAGCCTCCTGACCTATGAGTACAAAGAAATCCATGCCACCAATGCCCTTGCCCAGTACCAGATCCAGCAGGTAGACATGGATGGTAAGACCAGCTACAGTGACGTGAGAACCGTAGCCGGCATGAACCAGGCCAGTGAGGTGCTCATCTACCCCAACCCCGCCCTCAGTGGCAAGGTCAACCTGCTGTTCAAGCAAATCAACAGCACCAAGGATGTCATTGTCAGTGATGCCAACGGAAGGGTGGTGAAGCAGTTCCGCCAAATTGCAGACAATAACTTAACAATCGAAGGACTCCAGAGCGGATTTTATACCATAAAAATTACTGATCACACTACCTCTACCACTACTGTAGAAAAGGTGATTGTAAAACAGTGATAGTTTAAGGTTGGTTACTCAACACAAGGGCTGCTTTTCCAAGCTGGCCCTTTTCTTTTTATACAAGTATTGAAATAAATGCAACATTACCAGCCTTGCAATGGCATGTGCACTCTTAAACTATAGTACTTAATAAAAGCCAAAAGCCGGGACAAATATCCCGGCTTTTGAAAAACAAATGTTCGTACTTTAACCTATCGCTTTGCAAACTTGGTTTGAAGTAACACCCCATCCACTTTAGCCGTTAAGATATACGTACCTCCAGGCAGTTGTATGAAAGAATCTGCAGGAATAACATTCTGCCCTCTTTGCAACTCTATGCTCCTCTTCGTTAATACCTTTCCCTGCATATCACATACAACCAGCATCGTCTGCTGATTACTCATTGCACCTAATACTATTGAAGCTTGAGATTTTACAGGATTGGGATGAACAGAAAGTTTACTGCCAGTTTCGTTTGTGCTTATTGAGACAACACTACTATACATAGACTTTCCGTCTATATCTACTTGGCGGATGCGAAAGAAGGCATTGTTGCTTAATAATGAACCATCATAGAACTGATATTGATTCATCGCATTGGAGGAAGCTTTAAATGGCACTTCTCCGATTTTAGAAAAACGGCTTCCATTAATGCTTTTTTCTACCTCATAAGATCTTACATTTACTTCATTGGTAACATTCCATGTCAGTTGTACACCATTGGATTGTTTGGCGGCATTAAATGAAACAAAATGCACTGGTAAAACAACAAATGAAAGTGTGAGATCTGCATTGCGCCAATCACGGTCAGCAGTAAGCACTGTAGATGTTTTTTGCGCTGGAGATTTTCCCCCAGTTCCACTTAAGAAACCTGCAATGGTCACTACCGGACCATTACTGGGATCATTTTCAAAAATATCATCAAGACCATCTCCATCAGTATCGGTTCCCGAGAGTGTTACCATGTCATCGGCTATTCCATTGCCATTGAAATCATTGCCTTCAATGCGGTCAGCCTGGGCATCATTATCAGTGTTTACATCAACATAATCTGGCAGTAAATCCCCATCATAATTATAAGGTGTGATACCATTATTGGCAGCCCCCCCAAACAGAGCATCGTTATTATCATAAGCTGCATCTATGCCATCACCGTCAATATCAACACCTGTAGGAGAAATATAACCAATTGTAGATTGCCCTTCCACATTATCAGTAATACCATCATCATCAGAATCGATATCCAAATAGTTGGCTTTTTCTGTACCATCAGTATCCGGAATGCTTAAAGCCGTTCCACCCGAATTACCATCTACTACATTACTCCATCCGTTGGTATCGCTACCACCAGAAGGCGCATTATTTACAATACCATTATTATCACTATCAGGTACATTAGCCTCCCTTGCATCCAGGATTCCATCTCCATCTGAGTCTAGGTCTTTAAAGTTGGGAACACCGTCACTGTCAAAGTCTGACACAGTAATACCATTGCTGCCAGATGCACTTGACGTATTAGCATCCACAGCATCCCTCAAACCATCGGCATCAGCATCAGTTGTTCCATCCACCTTACCATCATTGTCAGAGTCTGTACCACCGTTTTCAACAATATCAGGAATACCGTCGTTATCTGCATCAAGGTCAAATTGGTTAATGATGCCATCGCTGTCAGTGTCATAATAGTCAATAATTCCGTCACTATTGGAATCTGTTGAAGGCATACCTGAACCAGGAGCAGTATCTTGATAGTTGAGAATTCCATCGCCATCAGCATCACCGGTAGCATCGTAAGTGGATGTTTCATTTGCATCTAAAATGCCATCATTGTCATCGTCAATATCTACAACATCTGCAATGCCATCTCCGTCGTTGTCAGTCACAGTAAGTGTAATGGCAGTGGTAGAAGTGCCACAACTACTACCTGATAACTTTAACGCAGATATTTGTAAGTTGTATGTACCCGGCGTAAGGAAAGCATAGCTGGTCACAGAAATAGATCCGCCTGTTCCGAATACAGAAACACTTTTATCCGCACCTGTCAGATCTTCCAAAGTGTACAAAACACCTGATTGTGAACTGGCAATGGTAAATACGTTCATACCATTACTATTCCCCAACGTCACAGCAACAGGAGAAGCAGAAGGGGTACTAGGTGCTGAACAGGATATGGTTACACTGCCCGCACAATCCGTCTTTTCAGCAGATCCGGTTGTTTGTGTAGTTGCTGTCAACACACCTCCTGGATATAATGTATTTGCAGACGGAGTAATCGTCCAGGTAGTTGCATTACTTACACTTACAGACCCTGCTAAGATGCCATCTTGATACAACCGGACAGTGCCACTAAAGGATGATTCAAGTGTACCGGAAACAGAAGTGGAAGCATCGTCATACGTGCCGGTTATTGTGGGACAAATTGTTGTGGCAGCCAATGCTGCTACAGTAGTAGACGCAGTACTTACACCACATGTTCCATTTTGCGCAGTGGCGTAATAGGAGGTTCCGGTACTTGCAGAAATACTTGTTGTCCAGGTACCGTCACTTTGCACAGTTACGGTAGCAAGTAGTGTATTGCTACTATTGTACAAACGAATGGTTGTTCCTGTTGCTTCAGTAGATGTACCGCTGATTAGAGTACCATTTACCAGGTTACCAGTACTATTGGTGGTGATAATAGGTGGAGCAGTAAAGCAAACTACCGTACGGGTAGCTTTGGCGCTAATACAAGAGCCAGATGAATGAGCGTAGACATCTACTACATCCCCTGTAGCAAAAGAACTTGTTGTAAACGAATAAACCCCACCAGTAGCCGTAGTCGTTGCAGTTAACTGGCCGTTTACGAAAAGGCGTACAGTTGCTCCGGATGCTGCAGTGCCGGATACAGTTGTATTACCAGTATATAATGTGGTTTGTGTGATAACAGGTGTCGCCGTTGGTGTTGAACAAGTAAGGGTAGTATTATTATTATAGAAATAATAATAATCTGATTCGCACTTGCCTGGTTCCTGGATGGTTATTGCATATTGTCCTAGTGGTATATCAACTGAGCCTCCTGTACAAGGGTTAGAGCTATTGGTATTGATGTTATCATAAATCCAACGTGTTGTAGAACCCGGACGGGTTACCTTATAAAAAGTCGTTGTCTGATCCGCATAAAGAGTATATCCTGATGATGTTACAGTATATATGCGTACTTCAGCGTTCGCTGGTGCCGTACCATCAAATCCACGTTCCGAAGCGCAGGTCAAGGTTATATTGGAAGTTGAAGACATATTCGAAGGCAAACACCCCAAGGCCGTCACCGAATTTGACTGTAAACATGCAGATTCTCCACTCGCCTGTGCTTTTGCATAAAACACATCACCATTAGCAGACGTCACACTGCTTATGCTCCACGTTCCACCCGTAGAAACTGTAGTTGTTCCAACAGAAGATCCATTTTTGTACAAAGTAATTGTTGCAGAAGAAGGCGTTGTAGCATCAGCCTGTGTCCATGTACCGGAAATAGTTACCGTTCCAGTTCCAATGGGACTGTTCAGAGTTGGCGCCGCTGTGCATATTGTGCTGCTAATACCACTTCCCGATTCTAATACATCATTAGGCGTAAATGAAGGTTGACCATTAATGATGGTCTCCCATGCATTCATGTAGTCAGTGCCGTCGTACCCATAAATATCCGACTTAGGACCTCCAATAGATGCCTGGGGTGACATTACCGTTGTTGCGGAAACCCTGATAGGTGTAGTTGCTGTTACAGATTTTGTTCCGCCTGCATATTTTAAATCAGCTAATGGAACATAAAAATCATAGAAATAATCCGGAGTGCCCGACACAGCAGAGTAAGCAATAGATATTTGGGAATTGCTATTAATACCATAAGAAGAAGCAGCCGTTGTACCCGCATCATCTTTACCATCTACATCGTAAATGGCTACACGAAAATTTGTTTCCAACACCACTTCTATTTCAAAACCGGGATTTCCATTGATACCTGTAGTTGCTGGTTTATAATTTGGATCAGCATATGGACCGCTAGCGCCAAATAAACCATCGGCATCAATCAATATGCTATAACCTTTCGATCCGGAAATGATATTGCCCAATCGCAAACGGAATAACATGTTGGTACCATCATTAAAAATGTACATACCACTCTCATCCTCGGTCAATCGAACTAGGTCAGAAAAAAGTTCATTGGGTCCCCGCATCAGGTCTGAGGTAGGCTCAAGTTTAAAAGGAGGAACAATTTTGTAGGGAATCTCACTGTAACCTGCTCCCACATCTGTTGAAACAAACCCACTTGAAGTTGGAGAAGTAAATCCATCTTGATTCTTATCCAGAACAGAATTATATGGCCCGCCTGCAGGCCGCACTATCAATCCAGGAGTTTGAGCAAATGATAAAGAAGAGAATGATAAAATAAAAAAGAACAGTAACAAAGAGCAAAGAGCAATGTTCCAGGAACGGAATTTCAAAATAGTTCTCATAGCAGTTGGTAAATAAAAGTTTTCAACGGGGCAGCAATCTACTAAGTATTTCCATATAAATCATAATACTAGTTGAAACCTACATATTCAGCCGATCAAATAATCTTTTTCATAGCTGTGTTATGCTAAACAATTAGCAACCGGCAAAAAGAAAAGCCCTCTGGAAACAAACCAGAGGGCTTTTTAAATATTGCCAATACCATATTAAATTAGGTAGTACGGTATTGTATGCGTTGAGAGCCGCAACCATCAAGCAGTCTTTACTTCGTACCTCTAACCTCGTACCTCTAACCTCGTACCTCGTATTTCTAACCTGGTATAAGTATCGAACCAGTCTTATTTGAACTGAGGAATCAGGCTATTGGCCAGATCAACCATCTTCTTGATACCTTCATCAGGTAATGCACCTTTCTTAAACTCAGCCAAAACATCAGGAAGTTTGGATTCCATTTCCATCAGGAATTGTTCTTCAAACTCCTTCACGCGGCGCACAGGAACATCACGCAACAAACCTTGAGTACCCAGGTAAATAATTGCAACTTGCTTTTCCACCGCCATTGGGTTATATTGAAGCTGCTTCAGGATCTCCACGTTCCGGGCACCTTTATCCAATACCACTTTAGTAGCTGGGTCAAGATCACCACCGAATTTAGAGAAGGCTTCCATCTCACGGTAAAGAGCCTGGTCGAGTTTCAAAGTACCAGCCACTTTCTTCATCGATTTGATCTGGGCATTACCACCTACACGGCTAACCGAAATACCTACGTTGATCGCTGGACGGATACCGGCGTTAAAGAGGTTACCTTCCAGGAAGATCTGACCATCAGTAATAGAGATCACGTTCGTAGGAATATAAGCAGATACATCACCAGCTTGAGTTTCAATGATCGGAAGAGCTGTCAGCGAACCACCGCCTTTCACCATATGACGGATGCTGTCTGGCAGATCGTTCATGTTTTTCGCTACATCATCGTTACCAATGATTTTTGCTGCTCTTTCCAGCAAACGGCTGTGCAGGTAGAATACGTCACCAGGATAAGCTTCACGGCCGGGCGGACGACGCAGCAACAGGGATACCTCACGATAAGCCACGGCTTGTTTGGACAGATCATCATAAATGATCAGGGCAGGACGTCCGGTATCACGGAAGAATTCACCAATAGCAGCACCTGCAAACGGAGCATAGAACTGCAGTGGAGCAGGGTCAGATGCAGAAGCGGCCACAATTGTGGTATAATCCATGGCACCCGCATCCTGTAAAGTTTTCATTACACCAGCAATCGTAGACGCCTTTTGTCCTATGGCTACATATATACAAT
>CBKWHA010000162.1:0-12783 GCA_966674115.1 uncultured Chitinophagaceae bacterium | reverse complement strand
GGAGCAGAAGGCAAGGCAACCGTTAGACAGGACAAGCATCGGTAGCAAAGGCAAGCAATAAACACAGGCAGCAATCGTTAGTAGTGGCAAGCAAGGGTTAGACAAGCTGTTGGAACAGCAACAAAACAAGATCATTATCTCTTTTCATATGGCAAGCAATCGTTAGACGCCCTTTGTTTCTACAAGGGGCTTTTTTATTTCCGGAGTGCAATGATAGCAAAGGAAACGTTAAAAACCACAACTCTACCACAGTATTTTTTTACCATTCCGTAATAAAAAAATAACCCCCTGATAATCAAAGGATTCTCAGAAAAGAAAATCAGACGCTAACAACCTTCCGATTCCGGAAAATGTTACCGGAACTGCATAACCGTCATTATTTTATATGTAGTTATATCGTAATTTTAGGGCTTTACAAGCCAAAACAGTACATGAAAACTGCTATTAGTATTGCTGCCACCTTTTTCCTGCATCTCTTGTTTTATCCCGCTTTCGCACAAAATGGTTTGCAAAATCAGACCATTGCCGTGATGAAAATGGTTGAACAAAACCATATTGCACCGAGAGCTGTGGATGATCAGTTTTCAGCAGACTTTTTAGATCAATTCCTTACTCATCTTGATCCTAACCAATTATATTTTACACAAACCGATATAGATGGCTTCAACCCTTACCGCACAACACTAGATGAAGAATTGAACAATAAAGGCTGGTCATTTTTCCCTCATTTTTTAGTAGTTTATAAAAAAAGACTGCAACAGGCTGACTCATTGATTGTGCAGCTCGCACAAAAGCCTTTTGATTTTAGCGTTGCCGAGCAATTCAATACCTCAACGAGCTATGCCAGGAATGAAGGCGAACTGAAAAGCCGTTGGAATCAATTCCTGAAACATAAAGTGCTGTCCGGATTATCTGTTGTTGCAGAGAACCAGTTGCATCAAAAGGGAAATATCAAAAAGGAAGAAGTTCTTTTAAAAGAACCTGAAATCAGAACCAAAGTTAGAAGCCGCTACAGGCAAAAGATCAAAAATATCTTAGAAAACCCTTCAAGTTTTGAGCAACATTGCGCACATACATTCCTGTCTACTCTTACCATCTGTTTTGATCCTCATACCAACTTTTTCACTATAAAGGGAATGAAGGATTTTGAAACAAGTCTGAATACTGAAGGTTATTATTTTGGTTTTTCCTTAGCAGATAATGACAAGCAGGAAATAGTCATCAACAACCTGATGCCGGGAAGCGCAGCCTGGAAAAGCGGACAGTTAAATAAAGATGACGTAGTACTTCAGATTCAGTGGGAAGGGCAGGAACCTATTGACCTTACTGCGTCCACAGCAGCAGACGCCGATGAAATGATTGACGAATCGAAGAAGATGAAGATCATTTTAACAGTACGTAAACCCAATGGAGTTGTTACCAATGTGCCTTTGGAAAAAGAAAAAGTAGAGAATGATGATCAGCATGTAAAAAGTTTTATCCTCACCGGAAAGCGAAAAATCGGTTATATCTACTTGCCTGGCTTTTATACTAAATGGGATCAAGAGGGCGGCAGCAGTTGTGCCGCAGATATGGCCAAAGAAATTGTGAAATTGAAAAAAGATGGTATAGAGGGAATTATACTGGACGTTCGCTTTAATGGTGGTGGTTCCATGCAGGAAGCCATTGAACTGGCCGGCATTTTTATAGAAGAAGGACCACTTTGCCAATTCAAAGCCCGCGACGGGAAGGTGTCAACATTAAAGGATGTAAACAGGGGTACTATCTGGGACGGCCCGCTGTTGCTTTTAATAAACGGACAAAGCGCCTCCGCATCTGAACTGGTAGCGGCCGTATTGCAAGACTACAATCGAGCCATCATTGCCGGCAGCGTGACGCATGGTAAAGGTACAGGCCAGCAGATATTGCCGGTAGATACGCATGGATTTATTAAAATTACTAATGGCCGCCTGTACCGGGTAACAGGACAAACAGTGCAGGGCAGTGGCGTACAGCCGGATGTTGTACTGCCCGATGTATTCAATAAAGAGGAGTGGCACGAATCCTATCTTCCTTTTTATCTGAAGCCTGATACAGTAAAAAGAAATGCTTACTATAAGCCCTTGCCTCCTTTAGCGCTTAATGCGGTAAAACAATCCAGTGCAGCCCGTATCAAGAGTAATGAAAAGTTTGCCATGCTAAACGAATGGGGAAAAAGTTACAATGAAGAAAACAGACCAGTATCACTGAAATGGGAAGAGAGAGAAAAGAAGCTGATCTCGCAATTCAACCAAGAGCAGAAGCAAAAGAATATCTTAACACAAAACACAACTGCTTTCACAGTCAATAACCATTCGTTTGCTAAAGAAGCCGCTGCATCACCATCGATGAATGCACTTTGGCTGGAGCGGCTGATGCAAGATGCGTATGTGGAAGAATGTTTCCAAATATTATCCGACTTTATTCAAAACAAATAAATCCAAAACTCACCTTATGGCGCACAGTTTACAATTGAAAAAAGCGATTGCAATAACCGTATTTTTCTTCAGCTTTCTATCGCTTACAAGCTGGTCGCAGGACATGAACAGTCCTGTTGGCTACATGTCGCATTTGAATGAAAAGGCAAGGAATGTTACCAAAACCTACCTCAACTATCTGAGTGCTGTATCACACGGAAAAAGTGCCAGAAAAGTTGAAAAGCTCAGAGAAAAAGTATTAAACACAATTGAAGACGCCAAATTTGCCATTACAGGCACGCCTCCTTTTAAAGGAGACAAAACCCTGCGGGATGCATCTGCAACTTACATGAAAACGTGTTACTCCGTTTTTAATGAAGATTACGGCAAAATTGTCAACCTTGAAGAAATTGCCGAACAGTCTTACGATGCTATGGAGGCCTATCTGCTGGCACAACAAAAAGCAACTGAAAAGCTGAATGAGGCTAATAAGAAAAATGAAGAAATGGTGAAGGAATTTGCCGCCAAGAACAATATTCAATTAATAGAGAGCCAGGATGAACTTTCACTGAAAGCAGAACAATCTTCCAAGGTGCTGGAGTATTACAATAAGATCTTTTTGATCTTCTTTAAAAGCTCCAAGCAAGATGCTTATCTAACCGAAGCCATCAATGCCAGTAACCTGAATGCTATAGAGCAGAATAAAAATGCATTGCAGAAATATGCTACTGAAGGCCTGCAGCAACTGGAAGGCATTAAAGCTTTTAATTCAGACCTTACGGTGGTTACTGCCTGCAAAAAACTGCTGCTGTTTTACAAGGAAATGTGTGAAACCAAATTACAAACCGTAACCGATTTCCTGCTATTAAAGGAGAATTTTGATAAGATGCAAAAGACATTTAACCAAAGTAATGCGTCGCAGCATACACAGGCAGAAGTAGATAAGTACAACAAAAGTGTGAATGAGTTCAACAAATCGGTGAATACTTATAATAAAGTAAACAACGAGTTGAACAAGGAAAGACAAAACCTGATCAATCAATGGAACAGTACCGTGAGCAGGTTTATGGATGTGCATATACCTTACTCGAAGTAAGGTTATGAGTTACACCTTCATCATCTATCATCAAAGTCCACCACTACCCTTTCTGATCTTGGATGGGACTGGCAGGTGAGTATATAGCCTTTTTGGACTTCCTCGTCTTCCAGTCCCCAGTTCACATCCATTTCCACCTTGCCTTCTGCCAGCTTTGCTTTGCAGGTAGTGCATACGCCACCTTTGCAGGCATAGGGCAGATCGGCACCTTGCTGTAAGGCAGCATCCAATATACTCAAGCCTTCATATGGCAGTTCAAAATTGAACAGAATACCATCGAGCTTTACGCTTACTTTGGCCATTTCACCTTTGCTTTCCTTTGCCAATTCCACAGTGCTCATTGTTAACTTTTGCTCACCCGGCACGGTAAATAATTCAAAGTGAATATGCTCTTTAGGCACACCTTTATCCAGCAAAAAGTCCCTGACCGTAAAGATCATGGATTCGGGCCCGCACAAGAAGAACTCATCGCAGTATCTTACATCAATGAGTTTGTCAAACAAGAACTTACATTTTTCCCGGTCTATCCTGCCGTGGTTGATTTCTGCTTCGCTTTTTTCGCGGCTCAGAATATGATAGATTCGGAAGCGGCTGATGTACTTATCTTTCAATGCTTCTAATTCCTCTTTAAAAATGATGCTGTTTTTGGTGCGGTTGCCATACACAAGGGTAAATGTACTCTGCGGCTCTGTAAGCAAGGTAGTTTTAATGATGGAAAGTACCGGCGTAATGCCGCTACCGGCAGCAAAAGCAACATAATTCTTTTTCTGTGTAGGATACAAGTCTGTATAAAAATTACCAATCGGCGGCATTACTTCGAGATAATCGCCAGCTTTTAATTGTTCGTTTGCATAAGTAGAGAAGATACCCCCTTCCTGCTTCTTAACAGCCACTTTTAGAATATTGTCGAATGGACTACTGCAGATGGAATAGGTACGGCGCACTTCTTCACCTCCTAATGTTTTTCGTAAGGTAAGACTTTGCCCTTGTTTGAAATGGAATATATCTTTCAGTTCTCCAGGTACAGTAAACGTGACGGTAACGCAGTCTTCAGTATCTTTTTCAACTTTTTCAACTTTTAATAAATGGAAGTGGATCATATGGGTAAATGGGCAATTGGCAATGAGCAATAGGCAAATATGAGAATTGAGGAGAATGGCATTATGCTCAATTTTCAATATTAAAGGTATAAAAGCTTAACTGAATGGGGTTAAATGAAAAATGGTCAATGGTGAGCCTGATGAAGCATTCACCTTTGACCATTACCCATTTAAATCGCTATCAATTATTAATCTCTAATCAATATTCCGCTCTACTTTGTTGTGGATCTTTGGCAGTGTTTTTAAGTAAGCGAAGATCGCCCTTGCTTCGTTGTTAGTTAAATCAGGGAAAGGTGTCATGGGTAGTCGCAACGCCGGTCCACTAGGTACAATACCGTATTTTACAGCTTTTATAAAATCTTCTTCCTTCCATTTACCAATACCGGTTTCTTCATCCATGGTTAGGTTACGGGACACTATTTTTTCACCGTTCATCCCCGTCATTTCATTACCACCACCAAAGAAACCTTCCGATTTTTCTGGATGCACATAATCATTCTTGGTAAAATCCCTTGAATGACAACTATAACATTCTACACGGTGCAGGGCAATATACTCTCCCCATTTAACAAGGTTGGTGGTATCGGGTTCGGGTACAGGCTGGTTTGGAAAAGGCATTGGCTTTACGGCACCAATATTGGTTACAAACTTTGCCAGGAAGGAGTAATTGGTGGCAGGTTGTAGTGTATTATCCGCCTTCACCCATTCATGGTCTGAACGGAGAAATGCGATGATAGACTGCAGATCTTCGTCTGACATATGGGTAAGCTTAGCCATGACAGGTAAAAAAGTACCATCAGGCTTTACGCCTGTACGGAGCAAATACGTTAACTGACCATCAGTCCATTTTCCAATTCCGTTTTCAGGATGTTGCGTAATGTTTTTTGAATAAATAACTCCAAACTGGGGAATTTCATCCATTTTTCTGCCCGTGAGTTTTTTGGTGTTAGGATCCAGGTGACAGTTATTGCACAGCATGGATGATAACTTCTGGCCCCGGGCAACGCGTTCCGGAGTTACCTCTACTTTCAGGTTTACGATCTCCGCTTTTCCGGAAGGAATGCCTCGGATGGCTACAAAAGCGGCAAAGCCACCAATGGCAATAACGATTACCACTAAAAAGATCAGTAGGTAACGCAAGACTTTTTTCATTTTTTGTTGGTTTAGGTTTGAATGAGAAATATATAAAAACCTTATCAGATTTAAAAGCCGCTTATCTTTCATTCTTCAAAAACGCTTAGGTTTGCACAACAGTGCTTCTCGATCGCTGTATAGATGAGCGCAGGAAGCAGGTCAATTGATAACAAGTTATTCATCATTAAATCTTAAAAATCCAATCAAAGCAGAGATATCAGAACGCTCGGGCTCAGGTGGATGAAGCTTATTAATCTTATGTCTGTAATTGTTGTAGGCACTATGGCCTTTGATGCTATTGAAACACCTTTCGGAAAAAGTGATAAAATCATTGGTGGCGCTGCTACGTATATTGCCTGGAGTGCTTCAAACTTCACACAGCCCATTCGCCAGATATCTGTGGTAGGTGGAGATTTTCCAAAGGAGGAACTGGATGAATTAAAAGCAAGAGGTGTGGAATTGGATGGTGTAGAAATAAAAGAAAATGAAAAATCCTTCTTCTGGGCAGGCAAGTATCACCTGGACATGAACACCCGTGATACATTGGACACACAGTTAAATGTGCTTGCAGACTTTAACCCGGTAGTTCCGGAAAGCTACCAGGACAGCGAGTTTCTAATGCTTGGCAACCTCAGTCCAGCCGTGCAATTAAGTGTAATCGCGCAATTGCAGGAACGGCCAAAGCTGGTGGTTATGGATACTATGAACTTCTGGATGGAAGTAGCTTTGGATGATTTAAAGAAGGTAATGCAAAAAGTAGACGTACTGCTGGTAAACGATAGCGAAGCCCGCCAGTTGAGTGGTGACTACTCCCTGGTGAAGGCTGCTAAAAAGATCATGAAGATGGGCCCGCAATACGTGATCATTAAAAAAGGTGAGCACGGTGCCCTGCTGTTTCATGGAGATAACGTTTTTGTTGCACCAGCATTGCCACTTGAAGATGTATTTGACCCAACAGGCGCCGGCGATACATTCGCAGGAGGCTTTATTGGCCACCTCGCCAGGACAAAAGATATTTCATTTGAAAATATGAAAACGGCCATTATCGTTGGTTCTGCTATGGCAAGCTTTTGTGTGGAGAAGTTTGGAACAAAACGGTTAAAAGAAATTACAAAAGCTGATATTGACCGCAGGCTGGAGCAATTCCAGGAACTGGTGAATTTTGAGATTGAATTAGTCTAATACCAGGTTAGAAATACGAGGTACGAGGTTAGAGGTACGAAGTAATACAATACCTTACTACTCAATTTAATTTGGTCTAAATGAGGTCTGGGACTACAGATTAAAGAATCCGAAGGATCAATAAGATTTTTAAGGATGGAGAGACTTTAGGGTTTCTCCATTTTTCATTTATAGCCTCATTGATAAATTCCCAAACCTGATCAGAAAGAAAAAAGCTCAACTAACACTTCAGAAATATTCTTATTAGTAGCATCATCCATAACTCCCAATTTTTTCACAAGGCGAATTTTATCAACAGAACGTAATTGATCCAATGCAACCTGTCCCTTCTTACGTTTAAACACACAGTTAATACGTGTGGGATACTCCTTTATTGCTGTAGTCATGGCTGCAATGGTAACAGTGTTCAGGTATTTGTTAGTAACATCAGGAGAAATAATAATACAGGGTCTTGTTTTACTTATTTCGCCACCCCTTACTGGGTCCAAATCTACCAACCATACTTCGAAGCGTTTGATTACCATTTCCACTCAGTTTTATCAAATTCATTAGCAAATCCTTCCAGCAATTCTCCTTCTGGACGCTGGCCTTTTTCAAACGCTTTCTTAAATTGATCTTCCCAATTTGCCCTTGGCTGCGATTTTATAGGTCTTATAAAAATACCATCCTTTTTAGGAATGACTTCTACTTCGGACTCCAATTCGTATTGATTAATAAGCTGCTTTGAAAGCATAATACCCTTTGAGTTGCCTATTTTAATGATTTTTGTTTTCATATTCCAAAGTTAGTACATTGTTATAACAACTATCATTTAAGCCTTCTCGCCAGAACCACCACGTTCTTAAACTGTAGTTTCTTTCCTTGCAGGTTGAAAAATTCAGTGTAGATGATGTAGGAACCCATAGGCAGTCTTTGTTTCTTTTCATCAAGACCATCCCAGTTCCAGCTCCCTTTTAAGCCCAACATTCCATTCTTTACAAGTGAGCGCACCAGCCTGCCGGAAGCATCGAAAATGAGAATATTGGCTACATAACCACTTTCGGAAAGTTGGTAGTTTATGGCAGCGAAATCTTCATATCCGTCATTATCAGGAGAAAATACCTTGGGTGTGATAGCAATAGTAGCATTGACCTTATCTGTTTGCTTATACTGGGAGTTTTTATATGTGGGCGTGCCATAACCCGCTGTGGATGCAGCAGAATGCCAGTTTTCTTTATTCTGACTTGCAGCATCAGGATCAATACGCTCCAGGGCAACACCATCATCATCCGCAATCAATCCGAAATGCCAGTCTTTTGAATATGCCACTTCATCTATGACATCACCCTGGCTGTTTACCAGCACTACAGTGCCTTTTGTATCAGGGAATGAAGGCAATGATGATAGAGTGAGCACTGCTGCGGCATTCTTTACCAGGTATGACATTTGAAGACTGGCAACATCTTCTGTTATCACTACATAATCGCCAGGAAAGATATAGTACTGTTTTTCGGAAAGCTTCTTTAAAGAGCTGATAGCACCATTGCTGTTGCGATTGGCTATATATAATTGAGCTGCATCAATGATCTTATTACTGCGATTGTATAATTCAACATAGTCATATGCATCAGGCCTCGGGTTAAATAGGATTTCATTTACTACTACATCATTCTTTTCTATTGTTTGTGGCAGGCCAATCATTACTTTGTTCTGGCTGCTTATTTCATTGCCTGCACAATCAGAGATCCCTGATACTGTAATTGTGTACACAGTTGCAGCAGCAAGAGGGGATGATAATTTAATCTGCACTTGTGTAATATCTGGGTTAACAATAGAAACAGTGTTGAAAGCAAAAGCGGGTGATAGTTTGTAATGAGACAAATCAGTTGCTCCGGAGCTATCAACAGGTTCGCTAAAAGTAAGCACGATAGTAGTACTGTCTTTCAGGAATACATTTGCAATAAAGGGTGTTTCTTCATCCTTATTCGCAGCATCAACAGCATTTTTAGTTCCGGGTGTGCCACCAGATTGGTGTGTACTAGCCTTCCAGTTAGTTTGACCAGAGCATGGGTAATGCGTATCTATCATTTCCAGGCTCCAGCCTCCATCACTTTTAACCTGGTTTGCATACCAGCCAGTATGATAGCTTACGGAATGTATTGCTGTTGCTTCTTTTGAAAGCAGGGTAATTGTAGTTCCATCATTATCCAGTGCCGGAAAACTGCCCACGCCTAACACACGCCCATAAGCAGACATGGACTGTACATTTGAAGTGGAAGTAATGATCACAAAACTATCAGCAGGCAGTATGTATGAAGGAAATGGTCCGCTGCTTGCCGATACCGTTGTTATTTTCCATCCTTTTAAATCAAGATTTTTACTGCTAGTGTTTTTTAATTCGATGTACTCAGCATTGGGCAGACCAACCGTTGGAGAGGGATCAGCCATGATCTCGTCTACGATTACGTCAAAACGCTGTGGCGTATAAAAACTAAAGGTTGCAGAGTCTTTGTCCATCGCATTTCCAGCTACATCTTCTACATTAGAGGCAAAGAGGGTGTGTTGCATGCCATTCTTAAAATTATTATTGAATACCAGGTGCACCAAAGCTGCATTGGTCGCATCCAGCAACACAGATCCGGGACTGCCTAAGTCCTTAACTTCATAATTAGATAAAGATTGCGCAGAACCCGGATCAACAGCTTCGGAAAACAAAACATCCAACGTATTGACAGATGTAACCGTAACGGAATCAATGACAGGAGATAATATGTCCGGGTTGTAGTCCTGAACAACAATATCATCAAAATAATGCTTCTTAAAGAAGCTGCTTGTGCTCTGCCTGACCAATATCCCAAAGTATGCAGAAGTC
Source organism: uncultured Chitinophagaceae bacterium (assembly GCA_966674115.1). GTDB lineage: Bacteria > Bacteroidota > Bacteroidia > Chitinophagales > Chitinophagaceae > Flavisolibacter. The sequence goes on along the minus strand of CBKWHA010000162.1, from coordinate 2,985 downwards.
GTGTATGTACTGTCAGCAACTTTGCCTTCACTTGTAAAGCTGCCACTATTTCCAACCTCACGGAACAATTGAAACTCATTGTGGGCATTCCGGATTACTTTGATCTTTAGCTGATTGCTGGAAGAATTTGTAGTACCATTCACGCCGTCAATGATCTTTTTGATCGTACCAGCGGAGTCTTTACGATAAAGCGAGATCTCGTCATCCGTATTGCCCGTACGCACAAAATAACCTGTGTTATTGTTGCTGGTCAAAATGCTGTCCGAAGCAGTAAGGTAGACGTCTACATAATTAGCAGATGAAGTATTGAAGTTGAGGGTAACACTAAATTCCCACTGGGCATTGACTGCCAGTTTATTGGCCGTAGCAATATAAAAGGTACTGCTGGCAACTGTATTATTGCTTTGTAATTGTAAATTATTATTTACCAGCCAGCTATCAGTGGTGCCGGTCCATGCCGGATTAGTAGTCAGATCGACGTCATTGAAATATTCGGTGCATTGTCCGAAAACAGAAAAGGGCAATAAATGAAAAGCTGCAAGTATAAGCAGTAGTTTGGTCCATTTCATTGGCTCAAAATATTAAGTATTGGAATGCAGTCAAAGGGAAAAAGCGATTTTCTGATAAATTTTCCTGAAAAAATGAGACAAATTTGGCAACAAACCATTTTCTCTCTACTTTCGCGACTCAATGATGAATTATAAACATACAAAGCGTTCGAAGAAACATTTTTCCAACAGGGAAGGTGCCTAACGCATTGTGTGTATCAAATAAAGACACTAAGCCTTCCCAAACAGGGAAGGCTTTTTTTTAACCATTTAACTCGTAAAACAAAAAACAATGAAAGTCGCTGTTGTAGGCGCTACCGGCCTGGTAGGTACCAAAATGCTGCAAGTACTGGAAGAAAGAAACTTTCCAGTGAGTGAATTATTACCTGTCGCTTCTGAAAGATCTGTGGGTAAAGAAGTTATCTTCAAAGGCAAGCCTTATAAGGTAGTAAGCATGCAGGACGCTATTGCGGCTAAGCCACAACTGGCTTTGTTTTCTGCAGGCGGCGGCACCTCGCTGGAATGGGCGCCTAAATTTGCCGAAGCAGGCATTACCGTAGTGGATAATTCCTCTGCATGGCGTATGGACCCTTCCAAACCACTGGTAGTACCAGAAGTGAATGCCGATGTGCTGACCCCCAACGATAAGATCATTGCCAACCCTAACTGCTCTACCATCCAGATGGTAGTGGCCCTGAACCCACTGCATAAAAAATATAAGATCAACCGTGTGGTTGTATCTACCTATCAAAGCGTTACCGGTACTGGTAAAAAAGCTGTTGACCAGTTGATGGGCGAGCGTGATAAGGCAGTTGCGGGAAAGAACGGCGACTACGGCATGGCTTATAAATACCAGATCGACCTGAACGTAATTCCGCAGATTGACGTGTTCCTGGACAATGGCTACACCAAGGAAGAAATGAAAATGGTGAACGAAACCAAAAAGATCATGCGCGATGACAGCATCCGCCTGACATCTACTACGGTTCGTATCCCTGTTATTGGCGGCCATAGTGAAGCTGTGAACATAGAGTTTGAGAATGACTTCGACCTGAAAGAAGTAAAACAATTATTGGCCGAAGCTCCTGGTGTTGTGTTGCAGGACGAACCTGACCAACAACTCTATCCTATGCCTTTGTGGGCGCATGAAAAAGATGAAGTATTTGTAGGCCGTATCCGTCGCGATGAATCGCAGCCAAAAACGCTGAATCTGTGGTGCGTGAGCGATAACCTGCGCAAAGGTGCTGCTACTAATGCAGTACAGATTGCGGAGTATTTATCTGCAAAAGGATACTTAGGATAAAATAATTCCAACAAGATCAAACAAAATCCCAACTGCCTTTAAGGCTTGTTGGGATTTTTTGTTTCCTTCTGAGCGTGCTTTATTCATCTTGACCCAATGTCCGGTTGATGAATTCCAACAAAGGCATCAATGCTTCAAAAGCGATAACAGTTTTCTTATGCAGAGAGGCCTGTGTTAATTCTTCATCGCTGACAGGAGTTTCGGCAATGAAGCTTTTGAGCTTTAGGTAATCAATGGCAGGATTATCTTTTTCATAGCCTTTGGGATTGGTGGACAGGCTTATGCCCTCACCCTTGTACAGGTCGCCGTATGTTTTTTTGAAATTTTTCTCTTGCAAAATGGCTTGGAATTCCTCCCAGCAATAATCAATTTCCTGGCGCATATTTTTCAATGCTGCATTATCCGGCATCCACAAACCACCTCCAATGAAGCTTGCCCCCGGCTCACAATGGAAGTAATATCCTGCAAACGGAGATTTCCTCCCTCCCATCTTTATACTGGCGCCGAAGTTGGTTTTATAAGGCGACTTGTCTTTCGAAAAACGGATATCGCGATTGATGCGGAACATGCAGTCGCGGGCTGACTGCCCAGCAATGGTAATATCTTTCCGTTGCACATCATCAATAACCAGTTGAATAAAGTTCTGGAAGTCAACCTTGGCGGCTTCGTACTGTTTACGATTGGCATCGAACCAGGGTTTATTGTTGTTCTTTTTTAACTGCGATAAAAAACGGAGTGTTTGAGGCTCAAGCATGAGAAAAATATGATAATGAGATAATATAATAACGTGCTAATATCCTAATGTGATGATGCAATAATGATATACTGTAAAAATATGAAAATGTGAAAATCAGTTGGTTGTAACTTCATCAACAAATTAGCTTATGCCCAACACCCTTATCCGAACTATTGAAATTTATAAGCTACGCATACCGCTTAAAGAGCCGTTTATTATTTCGCTGGGACCAATCAATGAAGTACAAAACATTGTGGTGGCTATCCGCACATTAGATGGTTATACAGGTTGGGGTGAATGCAGTCCATACATGACTATTAATGGAGAAAGCATTGATACCTGCTTTGTGGTGGGCAAATATTTTGGGGGCGCTCATTGGAGTCCAGAGTGCGCTCCGG
>CBKWHA010000161.1:0-12952 GCA_966674115.1 uncultured Chitinophagaceae bacterium | reverse complement strand
TAATCCTAATGCCTACCTTCAAAAAGAACAACAAAAGTTAACAGCCTAAACTTGCCAAGATAACTGTAAGTTCATATAATTTACAGTTATCAATTTTAAGCAATTTTAACGATTATCTACATTTGTTGGTTTGTTTTATTGCTAATTTGGTAGTGTTCTTTTGAACGCATTTGTATGCTATGAAAATGAGTGTTGTTGTTCTTCTTTTTTTATTAATATTAACTCCAAGTTGTGTTAAATCAATTGCGGGTGAAGAGAAAACTGTAGATTATGGAGCTTTACACAACAAAAGCTTTGGAACTTCTGCCCGTGATCTGTTAAGTGCAGACAAGTATACTTCTCTGAAGATAGAGATCCAATATATGACCGGTTTTAAACCTGACAAGGATGCCATCTATCATTTACATGCTTTTCTGCAGAAGCGGCTTCATAAACCCAAAGGGATCACTATCGTTACCAAGGAAATTGCACCTGACTCCAGTGCTTTATTAACAACAAATGATGTAAAAGCCATAGAAAGGAAAAACAGAACAGCGGTTACCGATGGGAATCAGCTTGCGATTTATATTCTTTATACTAATGGCAAGTATATCAATGACAAAATATTTGGCTTGGCTTACTGGAACACTTCAGTTGTGATTTTTGGTGAGAATATCAAAGAGTACTCAGGAAAGATCGGACAGCCCAATAGAACAAAGCTGGAAGCCACCGTTCTACTTCATGAGATGGGGCATTTACTAGGTCTAATGGGTAAAGGTACTCCTATGCAGGAGGAGCACCATGACGAAAGGCATGCCAGCCACTGCAAAAACCGAAAATGCTTAATGTATTATAGTATTGGTACCAATGATAAGTTCGGGTATTTGATCAAAGGCAACATACCGGAGATGGATGAGCATTGTTTGGCTGATCTAAGGGCTAATGGGGGAAGGTGATAAGTTAAAAGTTCAGAGTTATGGGCTATGGGTTATGAGTTGGCGTTAGATCCTATAGCAGACGGCATTGATATTCATGCCGGCGCCTACAGATGCGAACATGACCACGTCCCCATTATTTATGCTATGATCTGTATCTTTTCCTTTTAAAACGATGTCGTACAATGTAGGAATGGTGGCCACAGAGCTATTGCCTAAGTATTGGATGGACATAGGCATAACATCTTTCGGAGCTTCATTGTAGCCATATAAGCGGTACATAGCCTGTACAATTGCTTCATCCATTTTTTCATTAGCCTGGTGGATGAATATTTTTTTGAGTTCTTTAATGTTTACCCCACTTTTATCCAGGCATTCTTTCATGGCTTGGGGTACATATTTCAGTGCGTATTCATAAACTTTTCTTCCTTTCATTTTCATGTATCTTGTGTTGGGATCACTACCAGGAAAATAGGAGGCGTCCATGTTGATGTAGTATGCTTCTTCCATGCAATGGCTAAGTGCACAACTTGACAGTATGCCACTTCCGCCTTCTTCCACTTCCTTGTATTCAACAACTGTAGCACCGGCTCCATCACTAAAGATCATGCTATCCCTATCGTATTTATCTATTACACGCGATAAGGTTTCTGCGCCAATGATCAAAGCTTTCCTGGCCATTCCGGCTTTAAAATAAGCGTCTGCCTGGATCAGGCCTTGTACCCATCCAGGGCAACCAAACAAAATATCATAGGCGATACTGTTAGGATTGCCGATCTTTAAATTGTGCTTTACACGGCTGGCAATTGCAGGAACAGCGTCTGTCTGAACGGTATTCTTGATGACGTTACCGAAATTTTGAGCAACAATGATCAAATCCAGCGATTCCTGATCAATGCCACTGTTTAGAATAGCATCCCTGGCTGCAAGAGTGGCGATATCAGATGTATTCAGATCATCAGAAACATAACGCCTTTCCGCTATGCCAGTAATTTTTCTGAATTTGTCGACAATGATGTGTGATTCCATACCAATAATGGTACGGTCTTCAGCGTAGAAGTTTTGGGCAAAAAAGTCTTGATTCGTTTTAGTTTGTGTAGGTATATAGCATCCCGTTCCGGTAATTACAGATCTTAACATTTTTCGTTCTAAGTGTTTTTGGAGCGATTAAGTTATTTATTTCCTGGAAATTATTTCTTAATTTCTGTTGTAGTATTGTAATTGTTCATTGAATCAATAAGGTTATTATTAATTCATATTGGCTTGAAACATGCTATACAATATTGTAAATTAGCATCCTCCCCATAATGGATTATATGCGATTCGAAGACCAAATTATAGCAGAGCTTTTTGATGCTCAGCCCCAGGCTGTTCTATGGTTTATACCAATATGGAGCGGAGGGCATAACCCTCGTATTATAGATTTTGAATATGGTTATTGCAATAAAGAAGCGATTAATTATACACGTTTTACAAAAGAGGAAATTATCGGACTACGGGTCAAATCAACTCCTCTTTTAGATTCTGAAGGAAGAAAGTTGGTTTTTGATGAGTTATTAGATGTATTCAAGACCGGTAAACAGATCAGCAATAACTATTACAATGCTATACTGGGAAAGCATGTAAAGGTGCTGAGACGCCGGATACAAGATGGTGTTCTGACAATTATCCAGGACCGAACTGAAGAGTACAAGTTGATAGAACAACTGAAAGAGAAGACAATGCAGTTGGAAGAACAAAAGACGTTTTCCAACAGTGTTTTGGATGCTTCACTTAATGTCATATTTACCTGCAAAGCTATCCGTGATCAGGAGGGTAAGATTATTGACTTCGTTTACCTGCAAATCAATAAGGCTTATACGAAGATGTACAACCTGAGAGCAGAACAGGTTGTCGGAAAAACTATGTTATCTCTCTTCCCAAGTGTAAAGAAACAAGGTATATTAAAACTTTTTGTGCAGGTATTGGAGACCGGTGAACCTTTACAACGGGAGATTTTTTACAAAGGCGATGGTATACAAGGCTGGTATCATTATGTTATTGTAAAGAAAGGTGCAGATGAAGTGGTGATCACTTTTGCGGACATTACGCCACAAAAACAAGCTGCGCTGGATAATGAACGTCAGAAGACGCTGTTGAATAATATAATGAAACATTCACCTATAGGAATTTCTGTGATTGAAATGATCCGTGATGACACAGGGGCAATAATAGACGGCAGGACCATAATTGCCAATGAAGCAGCAGCGGAGTTTACAATGAATATATCAACACTGGAAACTGATAAGCCATTTCATACTCAGTATTTTTTTGAGCCGGCTGGAAAATGGTTGGAGCTTTCCGTGTCTAAAATGGATGACGACCACCTGATCAATGTATTCATGGATATTACTTCTACCAAAGAAACACAGCTTCAACTTGAAAAATCATTAGAGGAGCTGAAACGGACCAATTCCAACCTGGAACAGTTTACTTATGCCGCCTCTCATGACCTGAAAGAGCCGATCAGAAAGATCCGCATACTTGCCGACCGGCTAAAAGCGGGGTTGGGATCTTGCCTGGGTGAAAAAGAGCAACTTTGGTTTAGCCGGTTGGAGAATGCTACAGACCGAATGAAATTGCTAGTGGATGATCTATTGACCTATTCTTATGTAAACCTAAGTCCGGATGCGACAGAGGAAATAGACCTGAACGATAAGTTACGTCTCGTCCAAGGTGACCTGGAGTTATTGATAGAAGAAAAGAAAGCGAAATTAACAGTAGGGAATTTGCCGAAAATTAGAGGATTCAGAAGGCAAATACAACAGCTCTTTCAAAACTTGATAGGAAATGCATTAAAATATAGTAAACCTGATGTTCCGCCGGAAATAAATATTAGTTGCCGTATTGCTATAGGTAGGGATACAGAATTGAATTTATCTGCGGAAGAATTAAACAAGCAATTTTACCTGATTGAGGTTTCTGATAATGGAATTGGCTTTGAGCAAAAAGATGCAGAACGCATGTTCAATGTTTTCCAGCGGTTGCATGCAAATGCCGAATATAAGGGAACGGGCGTTGGACTTTCCATAGCGCGCAAAGTAGCGGAAAATCACAAGGGCTTTTTGATAGCAAAAGGCGAACCCGGTAAAGGGGCGACCTTTCAAATATTTCTGCCTGTGCCAGAGAGGTTTGGTGCAATGGAAAATAATTTTTAAAAAGTTTTTTAGATCAATCAATAATCGTAATATTGCGATAGATATGGGAGCGACGAAAACTGAAATATTTTCTAAAGAACAAAATGCCCTGGCTCAAATGATGAAGGCACTGGCACATCCTGCGCGTATTGCCATTATCCAGGAACTGATCAAGGCCAATGCCTGTATATGTAATGACCTTGTGGAAGAGCTTGGGCTTGCACAGGCTACAGTTTCGCAACATTTAAAAGAATTGAAAAATGCGGGCCTTATCAAAGGAACAGTGGAGGGGGCGAGTATATGTTATTGCATTGATGAAAAGGTCTGGAATCAGTTCCGGCAGCAATTAGATCTATTCTTTGTAGCGTATGAAAACAAAGGCAAATGTTGTTAACCCTTTTTTTGCTTATAATTATCGCAATATTGCAATAAAACAATAAAATTCAAATGCAATGGAAACTCAAGATCAATTAAAAGAAATAGTTCGCCAGAAGTACTCTGAGATAGCATTACAGGATAAGGAAACCAATCAATCATCCTGCTGCGGTTCTGGCTGCTGCTCCACTGAAGTGTACAACATTATGTCAGATGATTACAACCAGTTAGAAGGTTATAATCCTGATGCTGACCTTGGCTTAGGTTGTGGGCTTCCTACACAGTTTGCGAAGATCAAGGAAGGAAATACAGTTATAGATCTTGGCTCAGGTGCCGGAAATGATGCATTTATTGCCAGGCACGAAGTAGGTGAAAAAGGTAAGGTGATTGGCATTGACTTTACACCTGCTATGATAGAAAAAGCAAGGACCAATGCAGAAAAACTGGGCTTTAATAATGTAGAGTTTCGTCAGGGCGATATTGAAAAGATGCCTGTTGGTGGTAATGTAGCCGATGTTATTGTGAGCAATTGCGTACTTAATTTAGTGCCAAATAAGGATGGTGTATTTAAAGAAATCTTTCGTGTGTTAAAGTCAGGCGGGCATTTTAGTATTTCTGATATAGTTTTGCAAGGAGTTTTACCAGATACCATACGCAGTGCGGCTGAAATGTATGCCGGATGTGTGTCTGGTGCTATACAGAAAGAAGAATATTTGCGCCTGATCGAGTCTAACGGCTTTACCAATATCACCCTTCAAAAAGAAAAGCAAATTATTATTCCGGATGATATTCTGAGCGCCTATTTGAGTGCAGAAGAAATTCAACGATTCAAGAGCTCTGGTACCGGTATTTACAGTATTACTGTTTATGCAGAAAAGCCATGTTGTGATCCAAAAGCAGGGTGTTGTTCATGATGAGGAAATACTTAGCAGAACTAATTGGAACATTTGCACTTGTGCTGTGTGGTACAGGAGCGATCGTTATTAATCAACAGACAAACGGAACGATAACACATGCGGGCGTGGCTATCACTTTTGGTCTGATCGTGATGGCAATGATCTATACTCTTGGTAGCATATCAGGTGCTCATTTGAATCCTGCTGTTTCCATAGCTTTTGCCATTTCGGGACGGTTCTCCTGGAAGCAGGTCATACCTTATACAGTTAGTCAGTGTGTTGGTGCAGTCATTGCCAGTCTCACGCTCAGGTTTTTGTTTCCCATGAATGAATTTTTGGGTGCAACGTTACCAGCGGGAACGGACATGCAATCTTTTGTGCTGGAGTTATTACTTACCTTTTTTCTGATGCTGGTGATCATTAATGTTGCTACCGGCAGTAAAGAACAAGGCATGTTTGCAGGACTTGCAATCGGTGCAACAGTATTATTGGAAGCCATGTTTGCAGGTCCTATATGTGGGGCATCCATGAACCCGGCCCGTTCGTTGGCACCAGCGGTTGTTTCAGGACATACCGAACATCTCTGGATTTATGTAACAGCTACCATACTGGGTGCCGCAGGCGCTATTCCAGTTTGGAAATATCTTAATTCAAAACCTTCAATATAATACGTATGAGAATTGCACTTTTTAGTGATGTACATGCTAACCTTCCTGCATTGGAAGCTTGTTTAAAAAGTATAGACGAACAAAATCCCGACGCTGTTTACTGCCTGGGTGACCTGGTTGGTTATAACGTTTGGCCCAATGAAGTCATTAATGAAATCAAACGCAGACGCATTCCTACTATTGCAGGTAACTATGACCAGGGAATAGGTAAAATGACAGGAGATTGCGGCTGTGCCTATAAAACTGATAAAGACAAAAGCCTGGGTGAACAATCAATAGCTTTTACTGACTCGGCAGTGCAACCTGAAGAAAGGGCTTACCTGAGAACCCTTCCTGCGCATTTTAGAGTAGAGTTCCAGTTGAATGAAGATAAACTGAATCTTTTGTTGGTACATGGTAGTCCGCGTAAGATCAATGAGTACCTTTTCGAAGAAAGAGAAGAAAAAAGCCTGCTGCGGATCATGCAGGATGCTGATGCCGACATTATGTGTTTTGGCCATACCCATAAGCCTTACCACCGGATACTACCAACTGAACTTCAGGAAAACCCACACTATAGACATGCCATCAACATAGGCTCTGTGGGTAAGCCTAAAGATGGTAATCCCAATGGTTGTTATGTTTTATTAACTATTAACCCAAACAGCAGCATTCTGGACAAGGATACTGTGAAAGTAGAATTCATACGCTTTACATATGATGTAGAGAAAGCTGCCAAAGCTGTAGAAGATAGTCCGCTGCCGAATGAGTTTGCGGATATGTTACGTAAAGCTTATTGAGTAGTTTGCAAGTTTACGGTTTTACGAGGTGGTGGAAGAGTCTGGAAGTTAGAAGCATTCCTTATATAATTGAATGACGAATAAGTATGGTTGATCAACCTAAACTTATTCGTCATTTTTCATTTATAGTTGTTCTTTATATTTTTTTACCAGTTCTTCTACTTCTTGTATAGAGTAAGCGTCTTTCAGGAGGAAATTGCCGATGCGCGTACGGCATAAGCTGCTTAAATACCCACCACATCTCAACTTTTCACCAAAGTCGTTAGCAAGGCTGCGAATATAGGTGCCCGTGGAACAAACAACCCGGAAGTGAACAACGGGGAGTGCTACCTCAGTGATTTCAAATTCCGAGATGGTAATAGGACGTGGTTCCAATTTTACTTCTTTTCCTGCACGAGCCAATTCATATACCCGTTTGCCTTCCTTTTTTATGGCTGAATGAATAGGGGGTGTTTGTAAAATAGCTCCTGTAAATGACTGTGCCGTTTGTTTTAGCTGTTCTATGGTGATGTGTTCGTAAGGTTTAAAGTCCTTCGGTTCGCTTTCCAGGTCATATGTAGGTGTTGAAGCACCCAGGGTTATGGTTCCTGTGTACTCTTTTTCCTGAGCCATGTATTCATTGATCTTCTTGGTGTATTTGCCAGTGCATACAATCAGCAGCCCTGTTGCCAGTGGATCGAGGGTGCCGGCGTGACCAACTTTTTTGGTTTTGGTGAGGTAACGCACTTTACGAACTACATCGAAAGAGGTCCATTCCAGGGGTTTATCTATCAGTAACACTTGTCCGGTATCGAAAATAGTTTCCGTTTTCATCGGTGCAAAAGTAACCACGAGATTTTATATCGATTGCCTGTTTTTTAATTCAAGGTACTTATTGAGGGCGTTGATGGTGAGTTTCTGTGGGGTTGTAAGCACGGAGATGATACCGTGCTTTTGCAATTCTTTAGCGATCAGTTTTTTCTCGTGGCGGTATTTTTCTGCTATTGTTTTAATGTAAATGTCTTCTATTGTGGCGGCCTGGCCTTCTGCGAGTTGTTGCAGTTCGGTATTCTCAAAGAATATCACCATCAGCAGGTGATAATGGGCAATTCTTTTTAGCGAGGGCAGGTCTCGTTCGAGGCTTTCGAATGATTCGTAGTTGGTGAATAAGATCAGCAAACTGCGTTGTGTGATGCGGTTACGGATGATGGAAAAGAGCTTTTCGAAATCAGGTTCCAGGAAGTTGGTCTCCTGGCGGTACAACAATTCTAGTACCTGGTTCATTTGTCCGGGCTTCTTATCGGCAGGCAGGAAAGCATCTATATGTTCTGCAAAGGTGATCACGCCTGCTTTATCCTGTTTTAATATGGCGGTGTTGGAAAGCACCAGAGTAGCGTTAATGGCGTAATCCAGCAATGTCATTCCACCAAACGGCATCTTCATGGACCGGCCCTTATTTACCAGGCAATAGATCTGCTGGCTACGTTCGTCCGTGAAATTGTTGACCATAAAGTCGCCACGCCGGGCAGTGGCTTTCCAATTGAGGGTGCGGTAGTCATCGCCCCGCACATATTCTTTGATCTGCTCGAATTCCATGCTGTGTCCCAGCTTGCGCAGCTTTTGTACACCGGCTTCCTGTAAGCGGTTGGCTGCTGCTAATAACTGGTAGCGCCGCATTTGAATATAGGAAGGATAAACTTTCACTTTTTCCTCCTGTTGGATGGAAAAACGGCGGATGACCAGGTTCAGAGGGCTGGATACGTAAATATTAATAGCACCAAAATGATAGACGCCTCTTTGCACAGGTTTAACCAGGTAGGTGATGGTGGAAGCAGTGAGTGCGTCCATGTTCAATTCCCGCTTCCATTTACTTTCCTGCAATTGGTAGGGCAGTTCGTCTATCAAATGGCAATGGATCTTAAAATGGTATTCGTTTCCTATCTCAATGCTTATCTTGTTTTCATCTCCATTGCTCAGGCGATCAGGAGTAATGCGCTTTGCAACAATGGCTCTCTTGTTGCTATATAATAAAAAGGTATCTATCAGTATTGCAATTATAATCAGGGCTAAGGAGGCTATGGCTAATTCAAACAAAAAGGAGATGAAATAGCTTAACACAAATAGCACTGCTGTCGCAAAAAGGGCATAATACACTTTGCGATGCAGATAGAAGGAGGATGAGTTATAGAATCTTATGATTGATAGAAAGCGCATAGTGACTTAACTGTGAATTTACCTTGGTACATCCATGGAATGAATGATCTGTTTGATGACTGCATCTTCGGATATACCCTCCATTTCTTTGTCAGGTGATAAAATAACGCGGTGGCGTAGTACGGGCGGAACTACATCCAGGATGTCTTCGGGTGTAACAAAATCACGGCCGTTGATAGCAGCCATGGCTTTTGAAGCATTCATTACAGCCAGTGATGCACGGGGAGAAGCGCCCAAATAGATATCCTTATGGTTGCGGGTTTGGTGTACCAGTTTGGCAATAAACTCCAGCAAACGTTCTTCAATGACCAAAGTTTTTACCAGGGAGCGAATCTCGGCAATATGCTCTGCCTGCAATATGGGTTCTATCTGTGCCACTACATCAGTATTGCCCATTTGGTGGAAGCGGGTAAGTATTTCCAGTTCCTCTGTCTCGGTAGGGTAGGGCACCATGATCTTGAATAGAAAGCGGTCCAGTTGTGCTTCGGGCAACCGGTAAGTGCCTTCCTGTTCAATAGGGTTTTGTGTTGCCAGCACCATAAAAGGCGGCTGCATGCGGTAAGTTTTGCCGTCGATGGTGGCCTGCCGTTCTTCCATGACCTCGAACAAGGCAGATTGTGTTTTTGCCGGCGCCCGGTTGATCTCGTCGATCAATACGATATTGCTAAAGACAGGTCCCCGCTTGAATTCAAACTGTGCTTCCTTAGGATTAAAGACCGGCGTTCCCAGCACATCGGAAGGCATCATATCCGGTGTGAATTGAATACGGGAGAAATGGACATTCAGGCAGCGGGCTACCAGTTTGGCGGTCAGGGTTTTGGCCACGCCGGGCACTCCTTCAATCAGCACATGGCCATCAGCCAGCAGGGCGGCAATGATCAGCTTAACCATTTCATCCTGGCCTACAATGATCTTTTTTATTTGCTGCCTTATAGAAAACACCGCTTCACTCAGTTGTGTCAGATCGGTACGTTGTATAAAAAGTTGTTCTTCCATTTTATGCGTTTTGATAAAAGTTTTCAAGTTGTCTGTAAAATTGCGTAAGCTGTTGGTCTGAAATGGCTGGAGCCGTTTCTATAAACTGGATAAAGCTGGTAATCTGTTTCAACTCTTCCACAGAATAACCAGTCTTAGCGTGCACAGTTTCTACAAAAGATTCATCCAGCGGATGTGTTGTGATCTTGAACTGGCTTCGCAAATGGTCCAAGAAATATACGGACATTTTTTTAGCCAGGTTCACATGGTCGTTCTGATCGTAATAAAGGCGTCCAATAGTTTTTACAAAATCAAGAGATTCGTTTTTAGGTGGCGTAATTACCGGGATCATGCGTTGTTTGCGCCTCAATTCGAGCAACACAAATAACAGGAGGGAGAAGATAGCTGTAAGCAGCCCCCATTTAAATGCCGGGTATTGAAACAATACCCGATACAAGCCCGGAGATTTTTCCTTTTTAAAGCTTCTTTTTACCAGATAATATTCGTTCCACGCAATTCTGTTAATGTTGGGCGGTATAACAGAGAGCGCCTGTTCAAAGTAACGAACATTGTTTTTATGTAACAGGAAATAATTGCTGAAAGCTAATGGCGCCAGATGTACATATAGACGGCCTTTGCCTGTGTTCATCTGGATAAAGTTGACCTGCCTTTTCTCATTGCGGCCAAGAATGGTGGTACGCATTGTGTCTACCATTGAAAAGGTATTCTCATATTTTCTTCCAGGGTACAGGTAGGTACTGCGGTTTATGAATGGCGGATTTTCCAGTTGCACCTGCAGGCTATCCAATCCTTCCCCGAAGTATTCATCGAAAGCTAATTCGCTTGAACGGCTGCGTAAGAAGCGGTTGGCGTCATAAGATAAAGAGTTGGCAATTATAAAAACGTAATTGCCTTTTTGCATAAACTCTTTCAATGTTTCCAGTTCCCATTCCTCAGCATTGAAGTCATTAGCTACTAAGATGATAGCCTGATTATCTGCTTTCATGTCCAGGGAGTCCCATTCGCCGGGTTCTTTTTTGTCGTAGCTAATGGTAGCATTTGGGAATAGGGTTGGCAGGAGTTTGAAAGCTGCATATGTTCCATAAGGTATTTTGTCGTTCTGTCTTAAGGTAATACGAGGATTAAACTGGCGGGGCCGGTTTTTTGCTGATACCAGTAACAGGCAAATGAAGGCTATAACCGCTACTACAACAATGATCAATGGTCCGTATCTTTTCATTATCGCAGGCGGTTTTTAAAGGTGGTGAAATCCTTGTGAATCGTTTGGAAGGCAGCTTCCGAAACCTCGAATTTTCCGTACCAGGTATAATCAAAATCCCTTGTGAGGCGAAAGAAATCCTGGTAGTAATTTGATCCCTGTAGCTGCCATAAATAATCGCTGTTGGTTCGTTCTGCCTTGTACTGAATAATTCCTTTTTCTGATAGCATCTTCAGCGTTTGCAAATAAAGCAACCTGATGGTAAGGCGGTAATTCTTTGCGTTTAAAGCGTTGTTGATCTCGTTATCGTAATTGATAGAAAAGATATCGGTAAGCTCATCTTCGGTGCTGGCATCTGTGATGTGAACCGGGGCTTTTCGGAATAAGCGCACATTGCTTACAGCCAGGTACCAGACAAAAACGGCAACAAACGCTCCAATAATAATGACCCACAACAAAGTTTTGAACCAAGACTGCCTGTAGAAAGGATATCCGGCTGGCTGTTGCTCTTTAACTTCTTTCTGCTTCTTTTTTACAGGTGAAACATTAGCATACCAAAAATCATTGTTGTTTTTCATGGCCTTTACCAGGCTGTCGGGTACATTGCGCAATTGCACTTCTTGTGCCGTGATCACTTTATCAAAGTGGAATACAGTGTCTTCATTCGTAACTACAGGAGGTGCATCTATCAGTGTATCGAGCAGAACAACCGAGTCTTCCCTTTCCTGACCATGGATATTTGTGCCAGCCATGATCACCAACACCACTAAGCAGCAATATCTGAAAAGGGCATCTATATGTTTAAAAAGCTTATACATAAACTTGAGGAGAGGATTGTTTTGGCTCTTTTCGCTGAGCGGACAACCTGAAAGGATAGATAATAAAATACCAAATTATAAAGGATGCCGAAGTTGTTAGTATCAGAATATTCAGTATAAAAGGCATGTTGTAGTAGCGGGTGACGAAGCCCTCGAAAAAGGCAGCTATGATGAAGACAGGCATGAGTCCTACCACTATTTTAACTCCATCTTTCAGGCCTATGCGCAGCGCATCCCAGCGCTTGATAGTGCCAGGAAATAAGAAGCTTTTACCCAATACAATACCGGCGCCGCTGGCAATGATGATAGCTGTGAGTTCGAGCATGGCATGGATCATTACTGTGGTCACGGCTTTGGCTCCCAGACCTTTTGCATAGAACATGAATTCAAAAGCGCCCAACCTGATGGCCTCCTTAATGAGCGAAGTGATGGTAGGGATACCAAAGAGAATGCCTTTGGCAAAATACATGAAGGAAACAACGATATTGTTGATCATCAGGCCCACCCACATGAGGAAGGAGTTTCCAGACTGGTAAACGCCAAAAGGATTACCTTCTTCGATATTGCGCTCGGTCATGTCTACATAAGCATCTGTGAGCACTTCTCGGACAAAGGCTTGGTCTTTGGACGAAGAGAAGAAGCCGACGGCAAAGAAAATAACAAACAAAACAAAGGCGAACAGGATGGTAAGATGGTGCTTCCGGACTGTTAGTGGTACATCGTACTTCCAGAACCGGATCAGTCGGTTGGATTCTTCTTTACGGTTTTGATAGATGCTCAGGTAAATGCGGGAAGCCAGGGCATTGATGTACTGCGTTACTTTTCCACTGGGGTAAAAGGTTTTGGCATACGCTAAATCATCCACCAGCCGAGTAAAGTCTTTTGCCACCTCATCAGCATCTTTCACGGCTCCGTTTTGGATCCGCTCCCACCGGTCTT
>CBKWHA010000160.1:0-12964 GCA_966674115.1 uncultured Chitinophagaceae bacterium | reverse complement strand
TGATGTCAAATATGTATACCCCAAACACAAAAGCTTAAATGGGAAAAAGGACTTCTGGGCCAGAGGAAATGGCTGGGTTTTCGCTGGATTGGCAAAAGTCTTAAAGGACCTGCCAACCACAGATGCACACAGGGAAGAATACATTAATAAGTTCAAAGGGATGGCAGAAACGATTAAAAGAGCACAACAGCCAGAAGGTTACTGGTCTCGTAGCATGTTGGATTCCTCTCACGCCCCAGGGCCGGAAACAAGCGGTACAGCTTTTTTCACCTATGGGCTGCTGTGGGGCATAAACAATGGATATTTGGATAAACAGGAATACTTGCCAGTGGTGGAAAAAAGCTGGGCATACCTGACCACGATTGCCTTACAACCAAGTGGAAAAGTAGGTTATGTTCAACCTATTGGGGAAAGGGCCATTCCGGGCCAAGTGGTAGACCGGAATTCTACTTCAAACTTTGGCGTAGGTGCGTTCCTGTTAGCAGCTTGTGAAATGTATCGATTTCCGGATATGAAATAAAATATAATATAGTTAGTTTTTTACGCATTTACGTAAAAAAAACAGCGGCAGTAGGCGAAACTACTTACCGCTGCTGTCGAACTTTATAGGGACGCATAGGGTTTATACGGTGGGTACTGCAGTTTTCCATAGTTGATCAATTTCCAATGCTGTAATTCTAAACATCAGGTCCTTATAGAAATCTATTCTACCTAATCCTAACAAAAAACCTTTTCGATGATTGCAAGTATCATTCCAGTATATTACCAGGTTAGAAGTACGAGGTACGAGGTTAGAGGTGAGAGGTACGAAGTACGAAGTAAAAAAGCCCTGATTGGCGTAGCCTTCAAAAGATACCATACCGTGCTACTCATTTTAAATTGGAATAAAGCGCCAGTAACAAATTACGTGGTTAAAAAGTAATTGTAACAGGCATAAATATCCGCACATTTATAAACCAGCTTTTCATGTATAAAAATGTAGAATTGTAGAAATGCAGTTTATTAATGAGGAAAACTATACTCATCAATAAACTGCATATTTTTTTCCATTTAGCCAGAAATAATAAATTTTCAATCGTCATAATGACTTTTATAAAAAAAGTCATACCTTACAGTTGATTCTATCACAAAAGTGTCACCGGTACATATATGCTCTTTGCCAAATTTTAAACAGATCGAGATGCAATCAATATCTTGTCCATATAAGACCATACTTTTGATTGATGATGATATGGATGACTGCTATTTGTTTCATAGGGCAGTATCTGAAATATCTAATGACCTTGTAGTTCATTGTGCCTATTCCGGCGATAATCTACCAGCCATACTGGAGCGGACAAAACCCTGTATCATCTTTATAGATCTGCATTTACCCAAACGAGATGGTTTAGAGTGCCTGAGGCAAATCCGCAGAGTTCCTTCCCTGCAAGATATTCCTGTAATCCTCTGGAGTGGAACTTGTAATGCTAAAAATATGTCAACTGCATATAACGAAGGAGCACAATATTGTTTTGAAAAGCCATATTGTGTTAACGACCTTATTGATGAACTTAAAAGCATCCTTTACTCTAAAAGGATCAATATTGCCAAGTTAGAATTACGAGGTACAAACTACGAAGTATTAAACGCCTGATGGAAGAAGAAAACAAGCTGATCTATTGTTGACCTAAACAGGAGGGGTTTGACTGATGTAGTCAATTTTTTTTGAAGCTTAGTAGCTTTTCAGCCAGGCTGATGATGGTTTTGAATTCAGCAGGTTTGGTAATCATTTCAACATTATGTTTCTTAAAAAACAACTTATCCGCTTCGCTGGAGGAAGTTGTAAAGATCACTATGGGGACATCGGCGAGTAGTTCATCTGCTTTTATTGCCAAAAGCGTCTGTTTTCCATCCATTTTTGGCATATTGACATCCATAATAATCAAAGAGGGGAGTGTGCCTGCCTGCTCCAGTTCATTCAGCTTTAGTAAAGCTTCTTTTCCATTAAATGCCTGGTGTATCTCGTGGTGAGCACCCGAAGCTTTGAGTATCTGATTCAGAATCAACAAGTCATCTTCGTCATCATCGACCAGAAGGATAATATTGCTTCCCTTTTCCATAAAAAGAGCATTGTGAATATTACAATAACAACTTATATAGTAGTTGGTTTACAGGAGGTAAGGAAAGTATATTACTAATTTACAACAATAAACTTACATGTTAAAAAAGGGAGAATGTATAAATTTGGTCAATCTTGATGCAAATAATCATAAAAAAGATCTCATACAAAGTGTGGCTTCGGATTTTTGCTGCCTGGACACTTGCCGCATTAAGCCTATCTGTACAACAATATCTTAATAATAAAATAAAGCACCCTGAAATTGAGTGGTTCACGCTATTTTTAAAGCAATTACCTACCTGGTACCTTTGTGCATTACTAACCAGGGTTATCATCCTTATTTATGATAATTTTCCACTTAATACTATTAACTGGAGAAAAAATATAGTCAACCAATTTTTCATAGCGCTCCTGATTTTATCTGTCTTCTCCCACTTACGGGTTTTTGCTATGGCATTTATTACAGATACCAATATTAGAGATATTTCTCATAAGCAGTATTTGAATTCGTACCTGGCTCAAATAGCCTGGGATTTTATTGTTTATTGCTTCATTGTTACCGTCATTTTTGCAGACAGAACCAACAACCAAAGCAAGCTGAATGCATTGAATGCAGAAAAGTTTAAACTTAAAAATAAAGAGCTGGAGAATCAATTAAATTTGGCGCAATTAGAAGCATTAAAGCTGCAGCTTAGTCCGCACTTCCTGTTTAACACACTCAATACCATCAATTCACTGATCCGGTCGGGGGAAACAAATAAAGCGATACAAATCAATACACGTTTAGGGGACTTTTTAAGAAGTACCTTATATGCAAACCCTGATCAATTTGTACCACTAAAGAAAGAACTAGAATTTGTACACCTATATTTATCAATTGAATCAGTACGGTTTGAGGATCGATTGCAAGTGCAGTATGATGTTGAACCTTCTTGTCACTTTATTCCAGTTCCTTACTTTATACTTCATCCACTGGTAGAAAACGCCATTAAGCATGGCATATCAAAAAGTTCGAAGGCAAGGCTACTATTAATGGAAGTAAAAAGCAAAGATGAAAAAATAATGATTCGTGTTTTTAATGACGGTAATCTTGAGGATAAAATGGAAAAACCAATAAGTAAAACATCGGGAATAGGTCTGCAAAACGTTCAATCAAGGCTTAAAAAAATCTATGGAGATGATTATCATTTCTCCATTAAAAACAAAGAAGATAAAGGAGTTGAAGTTAATTTAGCATTTCCAATAAAACATGAATTCTATCAATCATCACCTAACTAAAATTAGTGTCTTCATTGCAGATGATGAACCGGCTGCCAGAAGATCGCTGGAAGTACTTCTTGGCAATAAACCAGAAGTTGCCATAAAATGTATTTGCAAGGATGGAAGGGAAACTGCAGATGCCATTATTAAATATCGTCCGGACCTGGTTTTTTTGGATATTCAGATGCCTGAGCTAGATGGATTTGAAGTGCTGGAAGCCGTTAAGTCCTTTTACCTTCCTGCTTTTGTTTTTGTGACTGCATTCGAACAGTATGCGATCAAAGCGTTTGAAAAATCGGCCATTGACTACCTTTTAAAACCCTATGACGATGAGCGGTTCAATGTTAGTTATGCTAAAGCGCTTCAGCTTATCACCAATAATAACATTTTACAAAAACTGCAGCAAGCCGAAAGTCTTCTTTCAATAATTAATCGTCAAACTTCCAGCACTTATCCGAAAAAACTTTCCATAAAAAATAATGGGCGGATCAGTTTCTTTCCTGTTGAGCAAATTACATATATTGAGAGTAAAGGAAATTTTGTTCAGATCTATTCAGCAACTGAGAGTCGGCTGGCCAGCTACACCTTCAAACAACTTGAAGCAATTTTAGACCCGCATCAGTTTGCCAGGATCCACAAATCTTTTATTGTTAACTGTGATGAAATTGAACATATTGAGCCTTATTTTCATGGAGATTATATTTTGCTATTAAAAAGCGGTATTCAATTAAAATTGAGCAGAAACTATAAAGAGGCACTTGAGAGAATTATCTCATAGCATCATATAGTGCCTATAGCGCATCTTATTCTTTTAATAGTCCGACTTGTCATAAAACACTTTCTTCTGTTTTTCACTTTTCTTTCCTTAGACAAGAAATTAATTACGAAATGAAGAAAGTATTAATCCTCCTGACCCTGTTCATATATGTATTGCGATCCATTGCATATGCTCAAACTGATATTACAATTCCATGGGCGATTTTTCATGGTTGCGAAAAACATTGCGGCATTTACCCTTCAGCAAATAATATTGGTTTTTCGACTTTGAAATGGAAGTTCAAAACCCATGGCAAGATATTTTCTTCACCGGCGGTTTATAATGGTATTGTTTATATTGGAAGTGAAGATAAAAACCTATATGCTATAGATGTTTCTACCGGAAAAGAGCTTTGGAAATTTACGACAGGAGGAGCTGTTCATTCATCGCCTTCTGTATTTAATAACGTAGTTTATTTCGGCAGTTTTGATGGATACTATTATGCTGTAGATGCCAAAAAAGGGACTGAAAAGTGGAGGTTTAAAACAGGTGGTGAAAAGTGGATTGACAGTAAAGAACTTGGGTTTTCATCTCCGGAAAGTGATCAACCGGATCCCTGGCAATTTTTTTTATCATCGCCGGTAATCAAACCCAATGAAAATGCAGGCGTCGTATACTTCGGAAGCAGTGATGGATTTGTTTATGCGGTAGATGCAGAAAACGGGAAATTAAAATGGAAGTTTAAAACCGAAGGTCCGGTGCATTCTTCTCCGGCAATATATCAAGGCAGGCTATATGTGGGCAGTTGGGATAATCATTTATATGCCCTGGATGCCCAGTCAGGACAAGAATTATGGAGATTTAAAACAGGATCAAAAGTCATGATGCATGGTATTCAGGCTTCTCCTACTGTTGATAATGGAAGTGTGTATTTTGGAGCAAGGGATGCTTATTTCTATTCACTTAATGCTGAAACAGGCACACCCAACTGGAAATATTCAGCGGATAATTCATGGATACTTACCACAGCCGGTGTTAAAGACGGGACAGTTTACATAGGAACTTCTGACTCTTTTCTTTTCCTGGCTATTGATGCAAAAACAGGAAAGGAAAAATATCGCATGGCAGCCAATGGATATATTTTTTCTTCACCTGCTATAGCAAATAATACCGCTTACTTCGGAGATTTTACAGGTAAAGTCTTTGCTGTAGATCTGCAAACGGGACAAAAACTTGATGAGTTTGTTACTCCTTCCAGGGAAGCAAATGCCAAAAGGATTTTAAAAGATGATCGATTGGATTTTCAGTATGTGGCCTCAGGAATGGATGTTTCATTATATACCACTTTTCAATCTGTTATGAATCAATTTTACACTTTAGGTGCTGTGGCGTCTTCTCCTGCAGTTGTTGGAGGGGCTATTTATTTTGGCAGTAGTGATGGTAATTTATATGCCATAAACCTTAAAAGTAGGTCTGATGTACCTCCAGGGTCACCACAACATAGTCATCATTAATGGTATCACTTTTGTGATTGATATAGAAACTCCTCACAATCAATCATGTGTGGGAAAGCACCTTTGCATTTGGTTTTCGTATTGGTTATTATGATAGCCCCTGAGGAATTATTGTATGCACAAGAAGATTCCATTCAAAAATCATCATTAGACAGTTTTCTTTTACGTCAAAAAGGTGTTGTTGGTAAGCTAGCGCAAAATTTATATGTTGATACCACTGAGGAAGATAGGCGCCTTCAGCGAAATGATAAAGCATTCCAGCAGTACCGTGGCCGCATTATTCGCCATATTACCATAAAGCCGCTTGATTTCGGTGTATCTATAGGGGATACGAACAAGGTTTTTAATAACCGGCTTACACGCCTTGCCAATCTTCTACATAAGAATACAAGAGGAAAAGAAATACAAGAAAACCTTTTCTTTAAACCTAATGACCAACTCTTGCCATATCTGTTAGGTGATAATGAAAGGTATTTGCGTGATCTTCCGTACCTGCAGAATGCAAGGATAAAAGTGCAGCCTGTTAAAGGCAGCAAAGATTCGGTAGATGTGTTGGTGCTTACAAAAGATGTTGTTTCCATTGGGGGAAGTCTTGATATACATAATACCCAAAATGTCGCAGTGACTTTAAAAGAAGACAATTTTTATGGGTTGGGTGACCGCCTACAATTGCAAATGTTATATGACCAGGTGCGGGACCAACAACTGGGATATGGGTTTGAATATATCAGGAGAAATATCAGAGGATCATTTATTGACGGATCGGCAGGTTATTTGAATTTCGGTAAGGCATTTAATAGCGGCAAAGCAGAAGAGCGTATGGCATATATTCAATTTATTAAGCCTATGGTTCATCCTTACATGCGCTGGACCTATGCCCTGAATGCCAGCTTGCGTGCTTCACAAAATATGTATGCTACCGATTCATTTTATGTAACCAATCTTAGATATAAAGTCCGCTCTATAGACGCGTGGGGCGCTTTAAATACCAGTGCAGGTCACATTGCCGGAAAAAATGAAGACAACCGATTGCGGGCGGCTTTGAGTTTACGTTTCTTAAATCAAAACTTTACAGAAAAGCCTTTACTATACAGTCACCAATATTACTATCCATATGCTGATCAGACTGCCATTTTGGGAGCTCTATCTATATTCAAGCAAAACTTTTATAAGGTACAATACCTGTATGGATTTGGAAGGCCTGAGGATGTGCCGCAGGGAATTGATGCCAGTTTAGGATTAGGATGGACAGTAAAAGATCAAAGGAAGCGACCATATGCGGCATTAGATTTTCAACGCTTTTACTTTACAGCAGCCGAGCGGTATTTTAATTACACCATACAGACAGAAAGTTTCTTTTATAAAGGCAAAATGGAAGATGTCAATATACTAGGCCGGGTAAATTTCATCAACCATCTACATGATATCAATAGCAAATGGAAACAGAGGACATTTCTCAATGCCGAAATTGTAAAGCAATTTAATGGCTTGTTGAATGAACCCATTTATCTGGATCAATTGTATGGAACTTTTAACTTAAGTGATCATCCTACTGATGGCGATTTAAGAGCAAGCTTAAACGCGGAATCGGTTTTCTATAGTCCTTGGTCGGTATTATATTTCAGGATAGCACCCTTTGCATTTGGAGACGCTTCTTTATTCAGATATTTTAAAGATCATTCAACCGTTATGGACTTTTATCCTGCTGTGGGGGGAGGAGTCCGTTTCCGCAATGAAAGCCTGATTCTTGGAACTGTAGAACTCAAAGGCTGGTATTTCCCCGGAAAGAACTATAATAATGAGCGGGTAGTTTTTCAGCTTAAATCCAAGGTAAGGTTTACGTATAATCAAAAATTGATCAAGCGGCCAGAGTTTATCCGGATAAACTGAGGATAAAGTCTTTTTTTTCACTAATAAATTGATTAAATTGTTTGTATGTAAGCAAAGATCCTCATGAAGTATAAGCCGGTTCAAAATTTCATCAATGGTCAATTCTCCACTTCTGAATCTTCCTCTTTCCTGGAAGTGATTTCACCTATTGATGGAACGCTTTTATCGAAGGTGCCTTTATCCTCTACAAAGGATTTAAATAAAGCAGTAGCAGCAGCTAAAGCTGCTTTTCCTATTTGGTCTAAAACTCCAATCAAAGAAAGAGTTCAGGTTTTCTTCCGATACAAATTTTTACTGGAAAAACACTTGCAGGAACTGGCCACTTTGGTAAGTGAAGAGAACGGCAAAACAATGGGTGAGGCTGTAGCGGAAATAGAGAAATGTATTGAACTGACTGAGTTTGCCTGTTCGCTACCGCAATTAGTTACAGGAGAAGTGCTGGAAGTAAGCAAAGGGGTAGAATGCAGAACGGAACATATTCCCCTGGGTGTAGTGGCATCAATCGTGCCTTTTAATTTCCCAAGCATGGTGCCCAACTGGACCATACCGAACGCAATTGCATTAGGTAATTGTATGGTGCTGAAACCCAGTGAAAAAGTTCCATTAAGCGCCGGACGTATTGCTGAATTATTAAAAGAAGCCGGATTGCCTGATGGCGTATTCAATATCGTGCATGGTGCAACAGAAATCGTGGAAGCTATTTGTGATCATCCTGATATTGAGGCCGTTTCTTTTGTTGGATCAACCAAAGTGGCTAAAATAGTTTACCAGCGGGCTACGCATCATTATAAGAGGTGCCTGGCACTGGGCGGTGCGAAAAATCATTTGGTGGTACTTCCGGATGCCATTCCTTCTATGACCGCACAAAATGTCGCCGCTTCTATGAGTGGTTGTGCCGGGCAAAGGTGTATGGCTGCTTCTGCCATGGTGGCTGTTGGCAATACCGACCATATTATTCCAAAGATCGCGGAAGAAGCCAAAAAAATAATTCCCGGTGAAAATTTAGGAGCCGTTATCAGTAAAGAAGCTAAGGAACGGATAGAGCGATATATAACCGAGGCAGAGCAGGCAGGAGCTAAAGTATTAGTTGATGGAAGAAATGCCCAAGTAAAAGGTAAAGAAAACGGCAGCTATGTTGGTCCTACCGTGTTGGACCACGTACAACCACATATGGCGGTTGCCCGGGAAGAAATATTCGGTCCCGTGATCAGCATCATGCGCGCCAATACCGTTGATGAAGCCCTGGCTATTGAAAATGCCAACCCATATGGGAATGCGGCCTCTGTATTTACACAAAATGGCGGCGCTGCCCGGTACATAATAGAGCGGGCCAGTGCGGGTATGATCGGCGTGAATGTAGGTGTACCCGTACCGAGAGAACCATTTTCTTTTGGCGGATGGAATGAGAGCAAGTTTGGAGTAGGTGATTTAACAGGAAAAAGCTCCATCCAGTTCTGGACGAAGCTGAAGAAGAGTACCATCAAATGGAATCCTGAATCAGGTATTAATTGGATGAGTTAAAAATAAGCAGACCATGCTGGAACCATACGTTAAAAAAACAGAAGCGGAAGCGGTTGTTCAGGATAACCTGGCTTATACACTGTTTTCATGGAGTAGGCAGAAAGGAATCAATCCAATCGCTGTTAAATATGGTGAAGGCGTTTATCTATACGATTATGATGGGAAGCGGTATCTCGATTTTTCTTCTGGGCTGATGAATGTAAATATCGGGCATGGGCAGCATCGGGTAACTGCTGCTGTTAGCGCACAAATGCAACAAGTAAGTTATGTTACGCCCTCTTGTGTCACTAAAGCGCGGGGTGAATTGGGAAAAAAGCTAGCCGAAATCTCACCCGTCCATCTTACCAAAACCTTATTTACCATAGGCGGAGCAGAGGCCATTGAAAATGCCATGAAGCTGGCAAGGTTGTATACAGGCCGTCATAAGATCATTGCCAAATACCGTGCTTTTCATGGCGCTTCATATGGTGCTATGACAGCCGGTGGCGATCCAAGAAAATTAGCCAATGATGCCCAACAGGTGCCCAACGTAATTCATGTAGAAGATCCCTATTGTTACCGATGCCCCTGGGGAAAAGAAATCACATGGTGCCAGCGGGAATGTGTCAGTCACGTGCAACGTGTCATTGAGTTTGAAGGACCGGAAAACATTGCAGCCATTATCATGGAAGGAGAAAGTGGATCATCAGGCTGCATTAAATATCCACCCGATTATTTACCAAAGATCAGGGCTCTTTGCGACCAGTATGGCATTTTACTGATAGCAGATGAAGTGATGAGCGGTTTTGGTAGAACAGGAAAATGGTTCGGAGTCGATAATTACGCTGTAGTGCCGGACATGATCGCTACTGCCAAAGGCATCACTTCAGGATATCTTCCTCTGGGTGCTTTACTTGTTTCTGATCAAATAGCCGCCCGCTTTGATGACCAGGTACTTTGGCTGGGCTTGACCTATTCGGCCCACCCGGTTTGCTGTGCTGCCGCAGTAGAAGTATTGAACATATACGAGGAAGAAAATTTGATAGAAAACGCGGCTGCCATGGGTGCTTATATTGAACAGGAAGTGGAAAAACTGAAACAAAAACATCCCAGTATTGGTGATTTCCGAAATACAGGTCTATTAGGTTGTCTTGAACTAGTGAAAAACAGGGACACTAAGGAACCTATGGCACCTTTCAATGCCAAGCCAGATGAAATGGTGATCATGAATAAGGTAGCTGCCAAATTGAAAGAATTGGGTATGTATACTTTCGTGCGCTGGAACTACATTTTTATTGCCCCGCCCTTATGTATTACTAAAGAGCAAGTTGATGAAGGATTGGCCATGATCAGTGAAGCGATTGGTATTGCTGATGGATATGTGGAGTAGGGTCGTGAATGGTCAATGGTGAATGATTATTTAAAATCATATGATATGCAGGAGAAAAAGGATTTCAGGAATGAGTTAACTTCTTCATCTTTATACAGTGAAGATCTGGCTCCTGTTCCTCCTTCCAAAAGAACATGGAACACCTGGAACTATGCCGCACTCTGGATCAGTATGAGCCTTTGCATACCTACCTATATGCTGGCCAGTTCACTGATCGGTGGCGGCATGAACTGGTGGCAGGCCATTCTTACGATATTTCTTGGTAATACGGTGGTTTTGATTCCGATGATCCTGAACGGACGTGCGGGTGCCAAGTATGGCATTCCATTTCCGGTATTTGCCAGGGCCAGTTTTGGCGTGAAAGGTGCTAATATTCCTGCTATTCTTCGTGCTATTGTTGCCTGTGGTTGGTTTGGTATACAGACATGGATCGGTGGCTATGCATTGTACCAGATGCTAAGGCTGTGGATACCTACCTTAGCAACCCTGCCCCAAATATTTCCGTCTTCATTTGGCCTGGAAACAGGACCGGCCCTTACCTTTTTCCTGTTCTGGCTTTTGAATATGTATGTAGTTTACCTGGGTGTGGAAAGTATTAAGAAATTGCTGGTTTTTAAGGCTTTCTTTCTTCCTCTTGCTGCTTTGGCCTTACTTTTTTGGGCAATTGCAGCCAGCAATGGGTTGGGACCCATTTTGAAAGAGCCTTCGAGGTTTGCAACAAGTGCACAGTTTTGGAATTTCTTTTTTCCTGCCTTAACCGGCATGGTAGGTTTCTGGGCAACGCTTTCGCTTAATATTCCGGATTTTACCCGTTATGCGAAAAGCCAGAAAGCCCAGGTAATGGGTCAGGCTATCGGTTTACCACCCTCCATGACGCTGTTTTCATTTATCGGTGTTGTTGTGACATCGGCAACCATCATTTTATATGGAACTGCTATTTGGGATCCATTGGTGTTGGCTGGAAAGTTTGAAAGTAAGGTAATTATTACCCTTGCTATGATTGCCGTAGCAATTTCTACATTGGCTACCAATATCGCGGCCAATATAGTCAGTCCGGCTAATGATTTTGCCAATCTTGCGCCTAAGAAGATCAGCTTCAAAACCGGGGGATTGATCACGGGCATTATTGGCATATTCATTTTCCCCTGGAAACTCATTGCAGATCCAAATGGATATATATTTACCTGGTTGGTCGGTTATTCCAGTCTGTTAGGGCCTGTTGGTGGAATCATGATCGCAGATTATTATTTTATCCGGGGTCAGCAACTGAATACAAGAGCACTTTATCAGCACAATGGTTACTATAGTTTTGGAAATGGATTTAATCATTACGCGCTCATAGCTTTGGTTCTGGGTATATTGCCCAATGTGCCTGGCTTTTTGACAACCATTAAGGTCATACCACAGGATGCTGTTCCAGCCTGGATCTCCCAATTATACCATTATGCCTGGTTTGTTGGTTTTTCCCTATCCGGAATCAGTTATTGGATGCTGATGAAGAAGGAAGTACCTGCTGTTCAGTCCATTCCCTTACAAGAAGAAGAAATTTACCATGTCAGTACTCATTAAATACGGAAGAATCGTAACAGCAGCCGATGATTATAGCGCTGATATTTTCATCGAAGGGGAAAAGATCAAGGCAATAGGAAAGGACTTGCCATTTGAGGCGGAAAGAAGTATTGATGCCGATGGCATGCTGGTGTTTCCTGGGGGCGTGGATCCACATGTTCATTTAGATATGCCTTTTATGGGCACTTTTTCCAGTGATACCCATGAAACCGGAACAAGGGCTGCCCTGTTTGGGGGCACGACTACCGTGATTGATTTTGTGCTGCAGAAGCAAGGGCAATCATTAAGAGAAGCTTTAGATGAGTGGAACGGAAGGGCAAAGGGCAATGCTGTTGGGGATTACAGTTTTCATATGGCAGTGACGGATTATAATGACAAGGTAAGGCCAGAGATCAAAGAAATGATTGAAGAAGGCATTACATCGTTTAAAACCTTCATGGCCTATAAAGGAGCCTTGATGATTGATGACCGGCAGATGATCGGACTAATGGAGGAAGTAAAAAAACAGGGTGGTTTGATCAATGTACACGCCACCAATGGAGATATGATCGATTACCTGATCCAGAAACACCGGTCAGAAAAGAAATTATCTCCATTGTATCATTATCTCTCACAACCTGAAGTAACTGAAGCGGAAGCCTCTGAGCGATTTGTGGATATGGCCAACTATACCGGCTGTCCGGGTTATATTGTTCATTTAACCTGTGAAGGCGCCCTGAATGCGGTACGCAATGCTACCAGAAGGAATCAAAAAGTCTTTGTGGAAACCTGTATTCAATACCTGCTACTGGACGCCTCACTATATGAAAAAGATGGAGAAGGAGCCAAATGGGTAATGAGTCCGCCATTGCGCCAAAAGAAAGACCAGGAAACACTATGGGCCGGTATCAACCAAGGATTGGTGAATGTAGTGGCCACTGACCATTGTCCGTTTTTATGGGAACAAAAAATGATGGGTGCAAACGATTTTTCAAAGATACCTAATG
>CBKWHA010000159.1:0-12995 GCA_966674115.1 uncultured Chitinophagaceae bacterium | reverse complement strand
CATTCAATGCATTTACTTTGGCATCGTAGATCATACCGCCAATACCAACTATACCATAAATATTGAAGCCGGTTTTAGCTTTGTGAAAACGGATGTTGTTCAGGGTTATAAGACCTTCTAGAGAAAGATCCTGGATGTTTGTTTTATAGTTGTAGTAAACATTCCCTGTATAGCCATTATCCACCCAAGGATCATTGCTACTGTAGTTACCGGAAGGTTTCCAGTTCAAACCTTTGGCATTACCATACATATATTCCAAACGAAGAGAGAATACATAGCCAAATGCTTTACGGATGTGAGCACCAAAACCATATCCAAATCTTGTGGAAACGTCGCCGCTAATGTTCAACATACCACCTTTGATACCTACTTCCCATTGATTCCTTGGCTTTGCGGGGAAGTTATATGTGCCGTTTAAAAACTCAGTGTGCTGAGGCATTCTCTTGTCGGGGACAATAGAAGAATCTGAGGCAGAGTAACCAGCTCCCGTATCCTGCGAGAAGCCGTACGTTGCCAACAGGCATAAGATGCCTAAAAGAAAAGAGTACTTTTTGCTTGCCATAACTTTTGATTGATTTTTGAAAAACAATGTCCTAATCAGTCGCAAAAATAATTATTGACGTACAATTACCAAATTTTTAAAATTATTACTAACAAGGTTACGCGTAAATTATGAAATTAAAAAATCTTGCCAAGTCAAATATTACGCTTCAGGTTGTTTTATTTACCGGCAGTTGTAACTTGCCCCCACATTTTACGAATGGAATTACCAGTTAAATTAATAGAAAAAGAATTAGTCATCTTTGAACATAAGTTTAAAGACGCTGTCAACAGCAATGTCCCCCTGCTAGATCGAGTGATGCGATATGTGGTCAAGCGCAAAGGAAAACAAATGCGGCCTATGTTTGTTTTTCTGGCTGCTAAACTATCTGGAGTCGTCAATGATTCTACATACCGTGCAGCTTCATTGGTTGAATTATTGCACACAGCCACCTTGGTCCATGATGATGTTGTTGACGATTCTATGGAGCGCAGAGGCTTTTTTTCAGTGTATGCATTGTGGAAAAATAAAGTATCTGTACTGGTGGGCGATTATTTGTTGGCCAAGGGTTTATTACTTTCTTTAGATAATAACGACTTCAGGATACTACAACTATTGTCCAATGCTGTTCGTCAAATGAGTGAAGGTGAATTGTTGCAGATGGAAAAGTCAAGATCATTAAATCTGGATGAAGACGTCTACTTTGACATTATCCGCAATAAAACCGCGTCATTGCTGGCGGCAGCCTGTGCTGCCGGCACATGGTCTTCGACACAAGATGAAGAGAAAACAGAAAAAATGAGGGAATTTGGCGAGAAAGTAGGCATAGCTTTTCAGATGAAGGACGACCTTTTTGATTATACGGCCCAAGATATTGGCAAACCAACTGGCAATGATATTAAAGAAAAGAAACTTACTTTACCACTTATATATACACTGAATACCATTGACAAAAAGACCCGTCGCGAGTTGATCAACATTATAAAAAACGAAAACACCCGGAAGTCTAAAGTTGACTATGTAGTTGAAGTGGTTACCAGGAGCGGGGGCATTTCTTACACAATTGATAAAATGAATGCCTATAAGCAACAGGCATTGCAAATATTGCATACTTTTCCGCCTTCGGAAATCAGGGACGGTTTCGAAGACCTGGTAAATTTCGTTACGGATCGTAAATATTAACCATGAGCAAGCAAAAAAGATGGCGGGTCAATTGTGCTGAAAAGGAAAAGGTTAATGCGCTCTACCAGGCATTGAAGATACACCCTATTTTGTGCAATCTCCTTGTCCAGAGGGGGATAGAAACGTTTGATCAGGCAAAAAAGTTCTTTAGGCCTCAATTAAGCGACTTGCATGATCCGTGGCTAATGAAGGACATGAACAAAGCCGTTGACCGCATCTTGAGAGCTTTTGCCAACAAAGAAAAAATACTGGTTTTTGGAGACTACGATGTAGACGGCACTACTTCAGTTGCCTGCATGTACCAGTTCATCAAAAAGTATCATCCTGATACTGAATTCTATATTCCCCATCGCTATAAAGAGGGTTATGGCATTAGCAAAGCCGGCATTGACTTCGCTTATGAAAATAATTATACACTAATTATTTCGCTGGATTGCGGCATAAAATCTGTTGACCTTATCCAATATGCCAAAGAATTGGGTATTGATTTTATTGTTTGTGATCATCACCTGCCTGATGAGGTTCTTCCTGACGCGGTAGCCATTCTTAATCCCAAGCAATTGGATTGTTCTTATCCCTATAAAGATCTCTGTGGTTGTGGTGTAGGGTTCAAGCTGATTTCTGCCCTTGTACAAAAAATAGGACTGCCACAAGAGGAAGCCTTCCAGTTTCTAGACCTGGTTGCAACTGCAATTGCTGCTGATATTGTTCCCATTACAGGTGAAAACCGCGTTCTGTCTTATTACGGTTTACAAAAGGCCAATAGCGATCCCAACTTTGGCATCAAAGCATTAAGCATCCTCAGTGGCTTTATGAAAACCATCCAGATCAATAACCTTGTATTTATCATTGCTCCAAGGGTAAATGCTGCTGGCAGGATGGATGATGCCCGTAAAGCCGTGCTAATGTTTGTTGCCGAAAGCCTGGATGAAGCTATGCAATGGGCAGAAGCCCTTCATGTTGATAATAGTCACCGAAAAGAAGCCGATACCAATATTACTGAGGAAGCTTTAACCCTTATTCAAAGTGACGAATTGCTTATTAACCGTAAAAGCACAGTTCTTTTTCAGCCACACTGGCATAAAGGTGTAGTTGGTATTGTTGCTTCCCGGCTTATTGACTACTACTACAGACCTACCATAATACTTACCCAATCGGGCGACTATGTTGCCGGTTCTGCTCGTAGTGTTGCAGGTTTTAATGTGTATGAAGCTGTTCACCAGTGCAAAGATTTGCTTTTAGGTTATGGCGGTCACTTTTATGCTGCGGGCATGACGCTGGAACTCGATAAGGTAGAAGCATTTTGCCAGAAGTTTGAAGAAGTGGTCCAGGCTTCCATCCACCCCGAATTGCTGGTGCCAGAAATTGTCATTGACGCAGAAATCAATTTCAGCGATATCCGCCAGCCTTTTTATGATATTCTCTGCCAGATGGAGCCATTTGGCCCCGATAATCCACGTCCTACCTTTGTAGCTCGAAACGTATTTAATACGGGCTATTCTAAAGTTGTGAAAGAATCCCACCTGCGATTTGTTGTAAAACAAGATGACATCACATTTACAGGCATTGGTTTTGGTATGGCTGGAAAAATGCCCCTCCTATTAACAGGCAACCCTGTAGATATTGTATTTAGATTAGATGAAAACGAATGGAATGGCGGAAAAAGCCTTCAGTTAAAAGTTCTGGATATAAGGGAAAGCAAGGATTAGCCGGATTAACCCTTGCTAATCTGCGGTTAAAATCACAAAATTTACTATTCGTATAGCCTCATATATAGTTTATTCCCATTACCTTTGCGCTCCAATTTTATTTTTTAACAAAATACGCAGGGAAATGAACAATTATGAATTGATGGTGATTTTTACCCCTGTTCTGAGCGATGACGAATTCAAAAATGCTCAGAAAAAGTACACAACCCTGGTTACCGAAAATGGTGGTCAGATTGTGGCTGAAAATCCTTGGGGATTAAAATCACTGGCGTATCCCATCCAGAAAAAAACCACTGGTTTGTACTGGGTAGTGGAATTTACTGCGCCATCCGACTTCAATGAGAAGCTGAAAATCCAGCTTCTGCGTGACGAATCTGTATTGCGTCACCTCACAACAAAACTCGATAAATACGCCGTTGAGTACAACGAAAGAAAAAGAAGTGGCGTACCTACAGGAACTGAAAAAGCTACGGAGGTTTAATCATGGCTAAAGCAAATGAGATCAAATATCTTACGGCCATTAAAAGCGAAAAGCGCCCTAAAAAGTTCTGCCGCTTCAAAAAGTATGGCATCCGTTACATCGACTATAAAGATGTAGAGTTCCTGAAGAAGTTTTTAAATGAACAAGGTAAATTATTGCCCCGCCGCATTACTGGTAACTCTTTGAAATACCAGCGAAAAGTGAGCGATGCAGTGAAAAAAGCCCGTCAAATGGCTTTGTTGCCTTATGTAACAGATCTTTTAAAATAAGGGAGGTTATAAATGGAAGTAATATTAATACAAGACGTTGATAACCTTGGCGGAACCAACGAGTTGGTTAAAGTAAAAAACGGATATGCCCGTAACTACTTAATTCCTCAAGGCTTTGCCGTGGAAGCTAGCCCTTCGAACCGCAAACAACTGGAAGAGCGCCTGAAGCAAGCTAAAAAGAAAGAAGAAAAAATGCTGGCGGAAATCAACAGTGTAGTGAGCAAACTGCAAGAATCTCCGCTTAAAGTTGGTGCTAAGACTGGTACCAGCGGCAAAATTTTCGGAAGCGTTACACCTTTGCAGATCAGCCGTGCTATTAAAGATCAAAAAGGTTACACTATTGATAGAAGAAAGATCTCTATCAATGATGAAGTAAAAGAATTAGGCACTTATAAGGCTAGTATTGACTTTGGTAATGGTCAAACTGCTGAAGTTGACTTTGAAGTTGTTGCTGAATAATAAGATCATTTCTTTTTTATAAGGCCCGCGCTTTTGTGCGGGCTTTTTATTTGAGGCAGGGGTAGGCCATGGACAGAAGCAAAGACAATTTTGGATGAAGAATTCAATTTGTGGTGAGGAAGTAATTAGTGAAGAAAGAGCTTGACGGAAAAAAGCTAAAGGAAGTCTGGAAGGGGAAGAATTGAAGACAGGAGGATAATATCAGATTCAATTGAGTAGTATGGTAATTGGGCTGTGAATGGTGAATGGTGAAAATGGGATAAGAGTTATTGCGGAGAAGGATAATTACCGGTTAGGGTAATTGGGGAAAAAGGAATGTTCGTGGCAAAAGGGGGTGATCTTGCTAAGGCGACTTGCATAGATTATTCCTCTAAAATCAAATTGAAGCAATTTTTCTGCAGAAAGAATTTGGTTTTTTGTAAAATAATTCCTTTATTTTCGTAACCGTCTAGTCATCTGTACAGTTTCGCAATTTCATTGAACCCTTTTGTTCCTTGTTTCTTGTTGGCTGTTAAAAAACTAGCGTTTTTTGTTTTTTTTAAACCTTTCACAATGAACATTTACGTTGGAAACCTTAGTTGGAACCTGAAAGATCAGGATTTAGCCGACTTATTTACACCCTTCGGCGAGGTTACATCAGCCAAGATTGTAATGGACAAATTTACTAACCGCAGCAAAGGCTTTGGCTTTGTTGAAATGACCAACAAAGAAGAAGCTGAAACTGCAATTAACCAATTAAACGGAAGCGAAGTTGACGGCAGGAACCTAGTCGTTAATGAATCCCGCCCTAAAGCTGAATCCGGTTCCGGTGGTGGCTTTAAGAAAGGTGGTGGCTTTAACCGCGGCGGTGGCGGCGGCTTTAACCGTGGCGGAAACGGCGGTGGCGGCTTCAAAAAAGGCGGCGGAGGATTCAATCGCGGCAGCGGCGGATACAGAGATAACTACTAATCAAAAATTATATCCTAATATTTAAGTCTGGCCTTTGGCCAGACTTTTTTTTACCCGAATTTTTGGATTTTGACCTGAACCTGAACTGCAGTCTTTGGCTTTAGGAAGACAGTAGGTGTCAAGTAGGAAATGGTGTGCTTTGGTATGAGATATGCAACTGTTCGTTATAAAACCTAGTAAAGTATGTTATTTCCCATAGGCGATGATAACAGAGACCGGCATCTTACCCCTTACATCAATTATATTCTTATTGCGATAAATATTTTTGTGTTTGTTTACTGGCAGGAGTTGGGCAGGAACATTCCTTTCACTTTTGCTTTTTCTACAGTGCCGGGTGAGATCCTTACCGGTAGTGATATTATTACAGACCCCAGAATTATAGAAGACCCCTATACAGGACAAGCAGTAGAGATGCCCGGTCTTCAGCCCACCCCAATTTCCGTTTATTTTACCTTATTAACTTCCATGTTTATGCATGGCGGTGTTGCACATATTGCCGGGAACATGATGTTTCTATGGATATTTGGCGATAACCTGGAAGATGCCATGGGGCACCGGAATTACCTTATTTTCTATTTATTGTGTGGAATTCTTGCTGGTTTAAGTCATGTATTAACTACGGCATTTTTTGGCCAAAACATGTTAATACCTAGTCTTGGTGCATCGGGAGCCATATCGGGCGTGTTGGGTGGTTATATGCTCCTGTTTCCAGGCAGGGCTGTGCATGTGTGGCTTTTATGGGGAATAATATCCGTTCCGGCCTTTTTGGCTGTTGGTCTTTGGTTTGTATTCCAGATCATCAATGGACTTGGTGCTTTGGGCGGCACGGAAGCCGCCGGTGGTATTGCTTATGCAGCCCATATTGGTGGATTTATTGTAGGGCTTGTGCTGGTGAAATTCTTTGTAACTAAAAAAGTACCGGTGGTAAGGAGGAGACGGTCGGCGTGGTAGGGGAAAGAGTTTACGAGTTGGTAGTCCAGAGTTCAAAGTTGTGGGTGGGGAGGAATGAGTGATGAGTTAGGGTTTAGGAGCGTTGGGAAGTTTCAAATTTGATATGGAGGAGATATTGAGCGACCATTGACCATTCACGGCCCAATTACCATACTACTCAATTGAATCTGGTATTATTGAAAAGACTGAGGCCGCTTTAAGATAAACGGTTTTAAGAATAATATGGTTTTAATATGGCTGTCTCAAATGTGGAAGACAGCCATATTGTTATTCATCTATCCTTTAACGTCGGACAACGTTTATGGATTGTGCTCCGTTGTAGGAGTGGATCTCGCCGTTGTACATGGCGTCGGCGCTGACGGGGCCTTGTTTGAATTGGCCCAGAGAGACGGCACGGACGGCATAATAATAGGTTTGTTTGGGGGAACGGGCTTCAACAAAGAAGTGAATACGATCATCGCGGACGTCCAGGGCTAGAGGCTCTGTAGCATTTTTGATCCAATCCATACCCGGTAATTCTTTGGTGCGGGGATTTTCAATCTCAAAGCCTGCGGGCAGCAAGTCGGTGACGACGATGTTTTCGAGGGTGTTGCTGTAGGCTTTTTCGAGGGTAATGGCTACGATGATCAGATCGTTTTGGGCAAAGGTATTGCCGGTGATCTGCCTACCATAACGATCGTAGAAGCTGCGGCGTACTTTGATAAAGTTATCTTCCTCAGTATAAGCCCCACTCCTGCTGATGCCTTCGGCCTGCCAGGAATAATAGAGGCGGCCGGAGCCTTTGGAGGTTATTTCCACAGAGGATGATTTCAACAGGTCTTTACCACCACGCCAATCGTTGCCGTCTATTTTGGCAATGGTCTTTCCATTGCTTCTGATTTCGGCTGTGACGTTGGATTTGGCGGCAGTCCGGGCTAGTTTTCCCAGAGCGAGGAAGGCAAAAGAACGCTCCTGGGTGTTGAGGTATCTCTCTGTTTTCAGGCGTTGGGTTACGTGTTTGGCCATGACGGGGATTTGGGCATTGCCGGGATCGGCTTCAATCAGGGAATTAAGGGCAATGGCTTCGTCGCGGGTAGCACTGTAAAAAGAACCGCCTGTTTGCTGAACGGATTCTTCACCACTAAAGGAACGAGGTAGTAAGGAGGTGAATGATCTTCTATCGCCGGAAACAGCATAGGCTGCAGACAGTAGGTATTTACCATCGAGGGCCAGCAATTGTTGGTTGGCTTTGTAATAGTTCATAGCGGATACCTGTGAACGGTTAGCCAAGGATAATACATACAAACTGTATGGCACTTCTTTGGGGGCGATCTTCTTTTGTTGGTCGCGGTTGTAGTAATAGTTGATGGTTTGCTTTGTTTTTAGCCGCTCCGTAAGGTAGCCCAGCATCGTTTCCAGCAAGCTGTTGTCGACGTCGAAGCCAGCTTTACGGGCTTCCAATAAGAAGTGGGCGGCATAGACAGTAGTCCACCAATCCTCGACTCCTTCTCCATCCCAGAGCGTTACAGCGCCATTGTATAGCTGCCGCATTTTGATCCTGCGAATGGCTTCTATCACGTTGGTGTTGGCGTTCCGGCCACTGTTGTTTTTCCAATTGAGAAGGTCAGAGAAATCGGAAAAGTATAATTGCGGAAAAGCGGAAGAGATTGTCTGTTCTGTACAGCCATAAGGGTATTGCACCAGGTAGCGAATCTGGTCGGCAATTTCGGTTACAGGTGAGCGACTGACTACCAATTCATAGCTGGTGCTGCCCGGAAGGAAATCGTTTGCAGGCATCATGATCCGCTGTGTACTGCCACCTACAACCGAACCGCCACCGGCCAGTTTTTGCAAGGTAGAAGGCGGACGAACGGAGATCTCGGTCTCTTCGGCAAATTTCTCTCCTAGTGCAGATACATTCACTGAAACCTTAGCAACGCCAATACCCTGATCAGCAACAACTTTGAAGATCGCCTGTGTTTCGCTGTTTGGGTTCAGGCTGATGTTTTGCATGCTGCCTTCAACAGGTTTAATGGGACCAGTGGTAGCAATAGTCGCTTGCCCGTTGGCCACTTTGGTGGTTGTATTGCTGATGGTAACGGGCATGAGCACTGTATCTCCCGGGCTCAGG
The DNA here is from genome assembly GCA_966674115.1 of uncultured Chitinophagaceae bacterium. GTDB lineage: Bacteria > Bacteroidota > Bacteroidia > Chitinophagales > Chitinophagaceae > Flavisolibacter. The sequence continues at coordinate 4,345 of CBKWHA010000159.1, read as the reverse complement.
AAGCGAGGTAAAGAGGAACTTAATACAACGGGGTCGGCAACTGTTGTTGTTGCTTCAGCAGAACCAAATTGTTCATCTTTGTAGGCTACGGCCATCAGGCGGACCTCTCCACTAAATTGGGGTATATCGAACTCAAATTCTGCGATGCCGCTGCCATTGGCTTTTTTGATACCGCTCCAATAGGACAGGATCTTGATTCTTCTGGCAGGCATGGGATTTACTCTTTTTTCCATGCTCATATCACCGCCTGTACTGCTTAATCTGGCCCTTACTTCAGGGAATAACAAGGGGTAGAGATCAAAAGCTGCTACGGATAAAGCTTTCTTTTGATAGTAGTACTGGTAAGGATCGGGCGTTTTAAAATCTGAAACCTGCAACACACCATTATCAACAGCGGCCAAAGTGACGAAACTGCCCGGAGCAGCTTTTACTCTTACCCGCTGGTGTGTTTTGGAACGGACAGATTTTTGTGCGGTGATGGCAACCGGCATCTTCCGGTCTTTGTCTTCAACGGTTATGTTTTGGAAGCCGTGGGCTACTGTGAGTGGAATATCAGAAACTTCGTGTGGTTTGAATAAAGTGGCGGTAACATATACATTAGGCACATGTTCGCCATTAAGCTTTAGATCAATGCTGGCGGTGCGTTTTACGACCTCGAGGTATTGGTGCGTGAGTACGCCATCTGTTTCTGTTGTAACCAGCATACGCCCGCTGAAAGGTGTTTTGAACAGCACTTTGGCTGTTTCACCAGGATTGTATTTTTCTTTATCCAGACTGATATCGATCTGGCCTTCCGTATTCACTTCAAAAGAAGAAACGTTAGCACCCCAAGAGCCGTAACTGTAAAACTTTTTGCTTACATAGGCATTAGCGCCGGGACGGTACACTCTGATCTCATAGTTGCCAGGAGAGCGGGGTATATATATAAAGTCTGTTCCACTACTTATTACCATTTCTTTATCTGCCAGCAGTTTGTCCTCCTCCTGGGAATCGTAGCGAAAGTAGGCACCTCTTTTAGCAAGAACAGTTCTGTATTCGTGTTTGATCACCTGCACTTTTGCGGTTGCAGATGTAGCTGCTCCTTCACGGTTCACAGAGACCATTTGGAACTTGACCGGCTGATTCAATGCGTAATAAAAAAAGCCATCGTCTTTAATGCCATGAAACACATCCTGCGTATACACATCTGCTGATGCCATGCGGCTAACAGGACGGCCGGTTTCGTCAAATACGGTTGTATAGAAATTCGCTTGTAATAAACCGATGTTGGCATACATGCCTGGAATTTCATGGGTGATCACAGCATTACCACTTTCATCGGTCTTGCCTTCTTTTACGTCCTTGTCAAAGAATGTTTGCTGGTTAGCAAGGGTAAAGTCATATTGATTAAAGTTCTTTGCCGCAAACTTTTTCTGTTTGATCTGGATTTCCGTCTCATAGTTCCGGTTGGCGGCAGGAGGACCGAAAAAGTTGACAGCATTGATGGAAAGTGTTGCACGGTCCTGAGGACGTAAATATGCTTTGTCCAGTTTGGTGGTCAAGCGGATCCTATCCGGCACAAATTCTTCGATCATAAAGTTTTTAGAAGCCAGGAGCACATCATTTGAACTATATACTTCCAATAAATAACTGCCGGTAATAGCTGCGGTTGAGATGTCTATATTGCCTTCTACTGAGCCCTGCTCATTCAGATTCTTTCTAAAGGTTTTCAATTCTTTGCCGTTGGGCAGAAGGAATTTCATTTTAATGGGAATAGCACCCGGGCTTTTCCATTTGCGGTCGCGCAGGAGTACAGAAAAGTTCAGTTTTTCACCAGGACGGTAGATATCTCTTTCGGCATAAATGAAAGCATCAAAGCCGGTAGGGTTGTCGCGTTTCCCCCCTACGTCGAAACGGGAAGTATTGACCTTTGTATTATTGAAAGGAAGGTAGTTGAAATCGTTGGCAGTTTTTGCAATCACCATAGCGGGTTTAAAGCCAGCAAAGTCCCTTTTCACTACCGGCACTTCGGCTACACCATCACCATTGGTAGAACCTGTGCCGAGTAACTGGTTATTGCTGCCGTATACGTTGATGGTAACACCTTCCAGGCCGGTTGCCGTTTTAATGGAATTGGCAAATACATACATTTTATCGGTACCTTGTTTGGCAATGAGACCAATGTCAGAAAGCGATATAAAACGACTGTCGGAAACCCAGTAATCCTTTGCAGAACGAATCTTTACATGATAGATACCACCAGCTTCGGGCAGGCGATCTTCGAACTGAGAAAGATTCAGTATCCTGCCTGCGCCTGATTTAGGTAATGAACGTGTATCAATCTCTTTGGAGTAGATCACATCACCTGCAGTAGGCTGGATGGATTCGCTGCGGTAGCTGGCGTATTCACTTTCTTCATACATACTTTCTTCATCATAATAATCATCGTCCGGGTAATAACCGTTGCGTTCGGCCATCAATAAGTTGTTTTCATAGATCTTTGAAATGATCAATTTTACTTTGGGAACGTTAGTAATGCGTACTTCTACATTACCACCGCCACGTTTGGAGAGGTAAACTGCTTTGGTATTGGTGAACTGAATGTCAGGCGCAATAGAACCAAAAGCGACACTGCCATTGTAATTTTCTCTCAAGACACCACCAATTTTTCCGCGCAGTCCTTTTTGTACAGTTAATGCATAACCTTCATCAGGGCTGAAGCCGGCGCTGCGTAAGGTGAGACCAAAGTCGTCCTGTTGGACTGTAAACTTTACTGCAGGATCGAAGGAGATCAGAGAGGCGATGTTCTCTCCTGTTAATTGCTGGCTAGTCGCGATGTGCACAATGCCTTCGGTACCATCGTGTTCGGCTTCGACGTTATTGATGTTTAGAACAAAGGGCGAAGGAATGGAAAGAATTGTTTTTATTTCGTCGGAAGTTTTGTTGGAGCCTTTTACCGGAAGCAAGCCAGCAGCAATTGATACTTTAGCTTCATAGTTTTTATCTTCTGCCTTGAAATGATCCAGGCGAAGAGCTATTTTGTCGGAAGGAGAAATGGTTTGCAGGGCATAATCCATTTTGGAGCCATCCACTTCTACTGCTAATTTTTCCTTCAGGTCTTCGGGTTTGATGGGGTAATTAAATTTCAAAGCAATTTGCGGTATAGCGGTGCGGCTGCTTTCTTCTTTCAATACCCAGGTAACCTGTGCATCAGCCAATTGCAGAGGTGCTGTGCTGAAGGTTATTTCATCGGCATCTTTTACTTTATCGTAATCACTGTACTGTAGTACATCGTTACGCACTTTTGCCGAGTAGGAAGTAGCAGGCTTTAACGGTTGCAAAGGAGAAAAGACCAATTCGTAGGGCGTTTCCCAGCGGAAGCGACCAGGGATCTCCGGATCGAAGGAAACGTATTCAGTGGAATCCCAGTTATTTAATAAGGAGTCGTCGATCAATGATTTGTTGAAGCGAAAAACAAGATTACCGAGTTGGGGCACTTCGCCTTTGGCATTGGTAAAAGAAAGGGAAACGGTGTTGCGGTTACAAGCGGTTAAAAAAATAGCAACCAGCAGAGCAGTTGCTAAGAAAAATTTACTACGCATAGAGTTTTGGGTTAATAGAAACCAGGCAAAAGGTAAATAAAAAAATGAAGCGTTAAATAGTTAAGTAATAATTTCTGGGTGAAAAAGAAAACAGAAATTAGAGATAGAAAGTTATGGAGGCAGACTCGAGGAGTCCATATATTTTAAATTGCAGTATTAAATTACAAAGGATTAGAACTGGGCGGTTGTTAAAGGATTTATAATTTATATCAACTTGCGTATCCGATCATACTATATCAAAAAACCGGTTCGACTGACTGGAATTACAGTTGTTGGGGGATTCCTGCTTTTTTTGCTGCTCAACATTATTTTTCCCTTGCCGGATAAAATTGAATATTCTACTATTATTACTGATGATCGAGACGCGGTTATTAATGCTTACCTGACGAGGGATGAAAAGTGGCGGATGAAGACGGAGTTGGAGGAAATTTCGCCTTTGCTACGCAAAACTATTGTTGCGAAGGAGGATCAATACTTTTATTATCACCCGGGGGTGAATGTGCTGGCTATTGGCAGAGCTATGTTTAAAAATATGGTAAAGATGAAGCGGACTTCGGGCGCTTCTACTATTACTATGCAGGTGGCCAGGATGCTGGAACCAAGAAAGCGGACACTGCTTACCAAGGTGATTGAAATATTCCGGGCTCTGCAGTTGGAATGGAAATACAGCAAGAATGAGCTATTACAACTATACCTGAACCTGGTACCATATGGTGGGAATATTGAAGGTGTGAAAGCTGCTTCGCTGCTTTATTTTAAAAAAG
>CBKWHA010000158.1:0-13001 GCA_966674115.1 uncultured Chitinophagaceae bacterium | reverse complement strand
TCCAGCGGTTGATACTGAGTGGCCGGTCTTCAGGCAGGCCCACGGTTTTCTTCCACTGGTATCTGGTTTCCAGTTCGTGCCCTTCTACAATGCAACCACCTGGAAAACGTACAAAGCCTGGCTTCAAGTCGGCCAGCATTTGTACCAGATCAGCCCGCAAACCATTGGGTCTGTTCTTCCAGGTATCCTGGGGAAACAGGGAGATCATGTCTACATCCAGCCCCCCTTTGCCTTCCAAGAAAACATTCAGCCGGCCTTTGCTGGCCGTATCCGTTGTGGTAAAAGAAACGCTATGTTTTTTCCACTCATTGGAAAAGCTGGCAAGTGAAGCCTCGCCGATCTTTTTGCCGGCGGTGTTCACCAGTTCCACTTTCATGCTCACATGGCCTTCGCCCCTTCTGGCCCAAACAGAAAAATTGTATTGCTTGCCTTTTTGTATGCCCATGCCGCGGAAGCCTTCATTGGACAAGCCGTAGCTGCCGCTATCAATAGTTATCCGTGCGAAGCGGGGGTTTTGGGGTTTTTCATGTCCCTGGTTGATGATGAGTGTTTTGCCCTTACCACTTTGTTTGATTTCTTTCCAGCCCATCATAGGCTTCAGGAATTCAAATGAACGGTTTTTCACCAGTTCGGCATACAGACCGCCATCAGCGCCAAAGTTGATGTCTTCGAAGAACACACCCCACATGGTGGGTTGCACTTTTGCTACAGGCTTGTTCACTTGTACTACCAGGTCTTGAGCACTTACTGAAAATAAAGTGCAGCTCAGTGCCACCATAGCGATGGTAACTTGCAATTTTCTCATAATCGAAATTTTGTTGTACATTTTGTAAATCTATACAATTAGGCATCCGCTTAACATCATAGTTTTCTCTACCAACCCATCGAGGCTAATGCGATAGGAATCTTGTTTTCACAAATCCTTCTTAAAAAAAATTGACTAACACATGTTATTTATCGATTGCAGTTTTCAATCCCCCCCTGTACTTAATTTCATTGCATTTGGAGTCCGCAAACGGAGATTGCCACCTAATGTTGATTTGATCACTGCTTTCACCAGCCCACTGTATGTTCGTTTAGCTGAATGGTTTCTTTTTCCACGTTTCCATAAACCATGGCACCCTGCCGTCCGTTACCAATGGGCATTGCATTCTCCCAAACGCTACCTGATGGCTTATTGTACCAAAGCTTTAAGCCAGGTTTGTTTTGAGAATAGCCAATTGTTGTTACAAATAGCAAAGCAATCAAGAGTACTTTTTTCATCTAGTTACGATTAATCATTAAAGTCAAAATTTATGTATCTCAGAAACTTACAGTCATTTTTTCTCCTGTATAAACAATTGACTTTGCTTTCGGGCTGATACCTATTCCATATCCTGCCGATTCACTAACCCAAACAATATTGAATACTTGCTTTTCCAATGCTCCCTCATAACTCCCCTGCTGCTTATCAATCGTAAGTATTTTCTGTTGCTCATTCCATCGAAAGGGAACTACCTTATATTTTCCTTTTTCATAGTTGTAGTTATCGCCTTCATCGCTATATAAAAGAAATTGTCCATCCGCACCAGGATAAATTCTTATTTCAAGTGTGTCCATCGAATTTTCTGAAGTGGATTGTAAAAATTTGACCATAGGAATAATGGAACCGGCTTTCACAAAAACAGGGATCTTGTCTTGCGGCGAAGCCGTTTTTATAGTTTGCCCGCCATTGAAACGCTTGCCCGTCCAGAAGTCATACCATGCTGTTGATTTCGGCAAATAAACATTCCATTCAGAAACATTCGGTTCAGTGACTGGTGCTACAAGGAAAGATTTACCAAACATGTATTGGTAGGGTTGCCCGATGGCAGTAGGATCGTTTTTAAAATCCATCACCAAAGGGCGCATCATAGTTGAGCCTTTGCTGGAAACTTGCCATCCTTCCGAATAAATATAAGGCAACAGGCGATACCGGAGCTCAAGCATGCTCCGCATATTTGCTTCAACAGTATCTCCATACTTCCAGGGTTCTGTTTCTGTTTGATAACCGTGCATGCGGAAAATAGTATTGAATGTACTCCATTGAAACCATCGTGTAAGAATATCGTGATACTTCGCGTCCGTATATTGGGAACGGCCGGGACGGAAAAAGCCACCGATATCTGTTGTCCAGTAAGGCATCCCTGTTAATGAGTAATTTAGCCCGGCTACAATTTGCCTTTTATACGTATCCCAATCCCAGCCAATATCACCCGACCAGTTAATAGTGCCAAAACGCTGCTGGCCGGCAAAGGCTGAACGGGTAAGAATGGCCACTCTCTTGGAGGGGTTTGTTTTACGTTGTCCTTCATACACCGTTTTGCTTACAAACAGCGGGTAGGTAAGCCTGTAAAAGTTACCCAATCCGAAATGAGTTTGCCTCCCTGCTAAGGCGTCATTCTCTGGTTCGGTAGCGTCCATCCACCAGGAGTCAACACCGTAATGAAACAGGTTTTTATTCAACGCATTCCAATGCGTTTGCTGTGTTTCGGGCTTATAGATGTCGATCCACGGACTATTGGGAATGTATAGGTTTTTGGAAACATAGTCTTTAGCTACTTCCGATTTTTTATCCAGGTTCTCCCAAACTGAGATAGAAAAATGCGCATTCAAATCATGTAGTTGTTTGATAAACTGATCCGGATTGGGATAATTGGTCTCATCAAATTTCGGTACGCCCCATCCATATTTACCCCAGTATTGCCAGTCCTGGACAATCACATCCATGGGCAGTTTTCTCTTTCTGAATTCTTTTACCGTTTCAACCAGGTGCTTGCCTGATGTATATCGTTCACGGCACTGCCAATAACCATATGCCCATAAAGGAAGCATTGGCACATTACCCGATAAACTGCGGTAGCTGGAGATCACCTCATCCGCATTTTTCCCACAAAACACAACATAATCAAGCGAGCGTGCATTTGGCGAACGAAAAGTGGTTTCATTGCCTGCCTGCTTCCACGATAATTTTGGCGTATTTGATGTCCTGCATACCACTTTTACGGTATGTTCGCCTGCCTTTAAATGGACCAATTTTCCAACAGCCGGAGGAAGCCATAAATTCGATTGATCTATAGAGGGGATGCCATCAATAATGACCAGGTGACGATTGTCCATATTTCCCAGGTCCAGCATCATAGCGTATTCACCATCTTTATCAACCGTAAACTTTCCTGTATACAATGATTGTTGCTGGGAAACCTTTTGTGTCCCTGCTGTAGTTGTTACTTCTGATTCCTGCTTTTCACCAGTTGCTGAATCTTTCTTTGAAAGCGGGATCACATGATCGGCAGGATTGAAATCAGTGAGGCCATACTGATGCCATAAGATCCCATACCCCCTGCTGGAATAAAGAAAAGGAATAGCGATCTGGGAGTTTACCTGGATTAATTTACGGCTGATGTTTCGAAGATTGTACGCCCCATCCTGGAACTGCCCCAATCCAAACAAATATTCATCCGGAGGCGAATCAAAACTTTGCTCTGCGATAAAACAGGGTTCACCCAAAACAGAATCCTTTATTAACTTTCTGCTCCCGGCTTTTTCACTGAGAAATATCTTTCCAGTTTGGTCACTATATTCAATGACTCCTGTTTGTTTGTCAAAAAGCACCGTTATTGAATTTGTACTCAGTTTCAGCTTTGCTCCGGCTTCAGCAAACCTGAATGCAGGGACAGGGAGCTTGTTTATCAAAACAAATTCCCGTTCTTCTTTCATGTTGCCTTTTTCCCATTGCACTCTGATCGCTTTTTCGGATAAGGGGACAATATGCAGCAACCCTTCGGATAGCTGAATGGAAAGCCGGTCTTTCTGCAAACTGTGTTTTTGATAAACCTGTCCGAAAACAATAGCTGGTATCAATGCAATCAATAAAAGAAGTTTTGACTTCATAGTTAAAAAAAATTTTGACTTCATAGTTCTGCCTGACAATAATATTTTTTAATAATTCGCCCTACATTAGTGGCCTGTTCTTGATATGGATTAATTAGTTTTTATTGTGTAATAAGGAAAGCATTTTTAAATTATTGTCGATATTAGCAGCATTATCCTTCATAAAAGCATTCCTTTACCCCCGAATGATGTTTAATATTCCCTTATTGTTGCATATACGCCATAAGATTCAGCTTCTATATCATACAAAGCCCGAAGCAAATATGTTTTTCCGTTGTTGCGTAAGTGAAAAGTATTGTTATTGCCCACTACAGAAAGATTATTCAAAATATTATCGTAGTCTCCTTTTAGTATTAATTCAGAGGCACTCTCGAATGCCAAAAGCACCGGTCCATAAAAGATTGCGATAACATTTTTATCATCGGGCATTGTTTTGATATAAAAATCATAATGGAAAATCAGTCTTATTTTATCATTGTTCTTCCATTCACGATTTAGGCTAATGTATGAGTTGGGAGCAATTTCAATGCTTTGCTTTTCATTATTGATATAGACGTCTGCTTTTTTGGCCCATGAAGGTACAAGAAGCTTAAGAACAAACGTAGATTTGTTTTTTGCAGATAATATGAATTCGATACTTGAATCTGCAGGAAAGTTACCTGTCTGCTCTAAATCAATACTCTTTTTTGCCCAACTCACTTTAGATGGAACATAAAGATTTACCCATAGTGCCGAGTCGTTATAAAAATAGATACCGGAGTTAAGTCTCGAAAAGGCTTCAATAGATGAACCATTGCAACATCGGAAATCATTTTCTTTTAAAAAGGCTTTTTTTCTTGGAGAGCCCAGTGGCAAGTGATATACACAGGCTCCGGTATGTGCACTTTGCAATGCCAATACGGAATTGTAAAAAGTATTCATATAGGCATCTGCATAAACTGGATTTGTACTCCAAGTAAAAAGAGTAGAAGTAAGTTTTTGTGTATTATGAGAAACACAAGATTCAGCAATCTCTTTTGTCATAGTATTACTTAGATGGCGTGGCACTCCCCAATGTTCTGCACGGAGTGATGTAGGCGTTGTTACATTGGGACGTGGCCCACTGCTTGTTCCATTTACATAGGCGTGGTCATTAATTAGCATATTCCAAAAATTCAAAGCAGCGTCACGGTAGGTGGCATCTTTGGTTACAGAATATCCTTCAGTAAATCCATTAACAAGTACCAAATGTGTATTAGAATGCAGGCCGGACAAAATGTCCTTATTTTTTGATAATGGATTAAGAAACCAATCCCGGTCAAATATTTTTGCTAACAATAAGTGCTTAGGGTTTTTAGAAATTTTATATAGTTTGTATAAAACTTCATTCATTGCCCCAGCTTCATTAGAGGGATTTGCTTCTACGGTATAAAGTACTTTCTCTATGGTTTCTTCATCCAGTTTAGACATTCGCTTATCAACGTATGAAGCCATATTTACTACCATCTCATAAGCCTTTTTATTTCCCGTATGAATATACACATCCAATAAACCCTGCATGATTTTATGATAGGTATAGTAAGGCGCCCATACACCTCCAAATTTGGTTTCCAAAACATCAAAATCTTTTTCAGGAAATGCACTTAGATGCCCATTGCCTAATGCTTGCTGGCATTTGTATAATTCGCCTATCATGTAGTTTAGCCTTTTAGCCAGCAAGGGATCCTTATATTTTTCTACCAAACTTGAAACTGCAGAAAGATAATGTCCTACAAAATGTCCCCTTAATCCAATTTGTGGAGCTTCCCAGCCCTCCAGTGGCTTAGCAGTCGAAGGCAGTCCTGCGTTAACTTTGAAATTATGAAGTAACCTATCCGGATCAAGAGATAATAAATACTTCGTATTCAAATCTTCCCGTTGCTTGATCCATGATGAATTTAGTCGTACCGATGTATTAGAAAATGGAAATGCTCTTTCTACACTTGAATCCAACATCCCTTGGCAAAACACACTAAGATGAATAAAAAGGAATATATACGTAACCAGTAACTTATACTTCTTCATAATCTTCTATTTAATATTATTCATGTCTGTTAAAAGTTCGGAAAAATTGAATAATAGATAAAGCCTGGGTATGGATAACTCTAATAAAGAACCCTCATCCTTCTATTGATTACTCAATATCCGCGGTTTGATACAACGGACTTCCTCCATTACAATTTTCTTTATTTGCAACAAAATATTGCTTTTGATGTTGGAAAATTCACTCGCATTTGCCAGCTTCCATTCTGCATTATCCTTCGAAATATAAAACTCGTAGTTGTTGATAACCATCATCGGTTGAAAGACTGACGGGTCATTCGGAATCGGATTGGGCTTTTGGATTACCATATAAAACAGGAGCTCAACACGTTAAAGAATAGCCCCGTGTATGGGCTTCGGGATTGATATTCTTCTTCACCGGGCCTCCGCTGTACAAGGTGCTTTCATTCAACTGGATCAGTTCTTCATTTACACCACCAAATACCATTGCACCTATATGTCCATTGCCTAATGGCAACGCCTCTACCCATTGTGTAGCCGGCTTGTTGTACCAAAGTTTAAGCGGGGACTGTGCAAAACTGGTGGTGAAAAAAAGAAAAGAAACAATAAGAAGTGAAAATGAATTAATGCGTAAACGAAATTGAAGATTCATAATATGTGATATATCTATGTTTAACTATTGCTAATATATGAGAAGATATTTAGTGCATTCACTTTAATTAGCTTATTAAGCATAAAGTGCTTACAAAAATTCCAAATAATCATTTCTATGGTATTGGAAGTAGCGATGCTGCAAAGCCACCACGACGAAGCAGCTTCACATCCACAAAACCTGATTTATCTACAACCATGTATTGCATTGTAAAATCTTTATCGTGCTTTCCATCCCCTATCAATGTCAATTTATATTTAACACCTTCAGGTAAAAAATCAAACTTTATTGTTTTTGTTTTTTCTCTTTGTTCTGCATTGATCCCGCCAATGTACCATGCGTCTCCTTTACGTCGGGCCATCAGAACATCCTTGCCGGGATAGCCTTCAAGTAGTTTGGTCTCATCCCAGGCATTGGGTACTCCTTTTAAAAATGTTTTAGCTGCATCAGGCAATTCCAGGTAACCTTCCGGCCGGTCAGCCAGATGTTGCAAGCCAGATTCAAATAGTACACTCAATGCCAGCTCATGCCCGTAAGAGGTTAAATGCGGAAACTGGGAGTTGGTAAAGGTCACCGGTGTATAATCCATAGAGCCTATCACATTCCGGGTAAATGGAAGGATGGCATTATGCTCCGGAGCTGTCGTTGTAAATTCCGGCCCATTGTTGTACCATTCTGCTCCCCGCACGCCTTCATAGGTCATCAGGTGCGGGTAGGTTCTTGCCCAGCCCCTGGGCACCAGGCAGCCGTGAAAATAAACCATCATTTCAAAATGAGCAGCATCCTCCAATATGTCCAAATAGTATTTGATCATATCTTGCTTCTCGCTTTCAAAGAAATCGATCTTCACTCCGGCAAATCCCATCTTTTTGAGTTTGGTAAATTCTTCCACCCGGCTTTCGTGCGTCAGCATGCGGTCTTTGGGCGTAGAGGATACCCAGGTATGGTTGCCACCCGAATTGTACCAAATTAAAGGCTTAACACCTTTGGATACAATATACTTTGCTGCATCTTCAACATTGCCCCCGTTTGACATAGCATCCCATTCCCAGTCCAAAAGTGTATAGGGCCAGTTCATTTCGGCTGCCAAGTCGGCAAACGCCGTTACCACTTTATAATCTTTGGTACCATGGTTGCTGGACCAGTAATTCCAGGACACCAGCCCGGGTTTGATCCAAGCGGTATTCTTAACAACAGAAGGAGTAGCCACATCATCCACCAAAGTTGAGGATACTATGTCTGCCAGGCTGCCCATAATGATGATCCGCCAAGGTGACTTCCAGGGAAGGGTAATGGTAGGCGTTGACGCCCCCATTCCTCTACCATCTTTAGGATCAGGGAATGTGATTTTATATTTTGATTTGTCTGCAGCGTTGCTCAACTTGGAACCACAATAGGTCCGGCTCACATCTGATTCGTGTAACAGGAACCAGCAGACAGTGTCTTTTACTTGGAACAGTGCTGGGTAACACCACTGCTGCTGTTGCACCTTATCATCACTCATAGCTGTGTATAGTCCTTCGTTGGCGGTATTCCATTTCTCCATCCAGCGCATGGTTTCATCAGGGATCGAGTAGGCAGTCAATTCATCCTTCATCTCAAAAGCCCCCTTCTTTTCAGGAAATTCATAGCGAAAGGCAATGCCATCATTGTAGGCCCTGATGATGATGTTCAATTTCGCTTTAGATGGGTTCTCAAAAGAAACGGTCACCTCGTTGGCCGCATTAGTGCACACGGATTTTTTGCCATGCTTGACGGTATATTGTTCATTGAATAAAAGAGGTTTACCGGCCTTGATGAATTTCAGCTCTTTCGAAAAATCCTGGTCGCTTCTAGACAGTCCCAGGTCGATACGAGGAACCACTTCCGACGTTTTCACATTGTTATTGTACGACGCTTTTAAATACCATTCACCAGCATCGGTGTTTTGCTGACAGAAGAGCGCTACCCTGATTTTTTGATTGGGCGACATTACTGTTAGCTTCTGGGCAAACGCAATACAGGTACTGAGTGCAATAAAAAGAACTAAAACAACTGTTGACCTCATCGCAATATTTACTGTTTGTTTTTCTTTAGAATTTAATCCTGATCTTTTTTCCAGTATAGGTTAATACTTTATCAGGTTCACTAGCTGTATTTTCTCCGCCACCATGATCAGTATTGACAATTACTATATTGAACTTTCTGCTATCAAGTATGCCGGGGAAAGCCCCCGCTCTGTCACCAATGGTTAAAGTCTTTTTTGCATCATCCCAATTAAATGTGATGGTAGAATAAACTCCTTTCTCATAATTATAGTTGTCATTCTCATCTTCATACAACACAAACTTTCCATTGGCACCAGGATAAATTCGTATTTCAAGATTATCCCATTTCTTTTCTTCGGCATATTGAACGCTGGGACCAACAGGTATAATAGAACCAGCTTTTACATAAAGAGGAATAATATCCAATGGAGTTTGCTTGGTTACTTTATTCCCTCCGGAAAGTTTTTCTCCGGTCCAGAAATCATACCAATCAGTACCAGTGGGGAGATAGGTTTCTTTTGCTTTGACCGTACTAAAATCTTCTACCTGTATGGTTTCTCTTCCATGAACAGCCGGCTTTATGTACATAGCCTCTGTAACAGGACTTACCAACAATGATCTACCGAACATAAATTGATCATTGATATTCAAAACATTTTTATCTTTTGGAAAGTCCATCATCAAGGCACGCATCATACTTGATTGATGAGCAGTTACATCCCATGATGTAGAGTAGATATAAGGCAAAAAGCGATAACGCAGGTTGATGAACTTTTCAATGGCATCATAGACCTTTTCGCCTTTTTTACCGAACTGGTAAATTTCACGGGGTGCATCAGCGCCATGCGAACGCATCATGGGCGTAAAGGTGCCAAATTCAAGCCAGCGAACATACAGCTCACGATATTCAGGATCTTCTAATTTTCTACGATATCTTGAAAGGAAGAATCCGCCGATATCACTGTTCCAATAAGGAATGCCACACAATGAAAAATTCAGTCCTGCAGAAATCTGGTTCCTTAATGCATTCCATGATGCTGTCACATCTCCGGACCAGGTATTGGCACCATAACGTTGCTGACCAGCAAAGGCCGAACGGGTAAGAATAAACACTCTTTTGCTTGAGTCAACGGCACGCTGATGTTGGTAAACACCACCAACCGTCATCAAAGGAAAAGCATTGCGTACTTTTCTGAATGAACCCAGGTAAGTTTTATTATCTAAGTCAGAAGATTTAAAATCAAGATGGTCAGGCTCCGATGAATCCATCCACCAACCATCCATTCCAAGCGAATATATTTTTTTCAAATAATTCCAATAAATCTTGCGGGCCTCTGGATTGTAAGGATCGTACACCCTTACACCGGATGGATAATCCCGGTTGGGCGGCCATTTTTCAGAGCCGGATTGTGGCCAGGTTGTAAAATTGAAAAGTGCATTTATTTTATCTAACTCCCGGTACTGTTTTGTATGCGGGCCAAAGGAATTCCAAATGGATATAATCATGTGCGCATTCAGGTTATGCACATCATTAACCATTTTCTGCGGATTGGGAAATTCCGCATTCAAAAACTCCATGGCATTCCACAGGTAATTATTACCCCAATACTGCCAGTCCTGGATAATGCCATCAATTGGAACCCGCAATTTGCGGTATTGCTTCACTACGTCTATTAATTCATCCTGACTTTTATAGCGTTCTTTACTCTGCCAGAAACCATATGTCCACAGTGGAAACATCGGCGCTTGCCCGGTTAGATCACGCATGCATGCTATCACACCATCAGCATTGCCACCATACATAAAATAATAGTCTATACAATCTCCTACATCCGATTTAAAAGATGTGCCTTCTTTATTATCAACAAACTGAGTTGGCGAATAATTATCCCAAAAGATACCATATCCTTTTACTGATTGAAAAAAGGGAATATAATCATCCGTATTCCCCTGCACCATATTCAGCGTCAGGTTGCGTTGAACCATTTTACCCCCCTGTTGCTGGCCCAAACCGTAGATGGCCTCATCATTATCCAATTGAAATGATTGAGAAACCTTGTATGTATTGTTACCAGCATCATTAAAGGGTGTAAACTTTTCACCTTCATCATTTTCTTTTAAAAGCAGACTTCCTGATAAGAGATAATAATTTATATCTCCAGATTTCATATTCAGGTTCACATTTAGCTTATCCGTTTTCAGATAAAGTACATCGCCTTTCTGATTGACACTGAAAGTTGTTTTTCCAGGCTTCTTCATTATAGAAAGACTTTCTTTGGTAAAACTTCGGCCTGCTGGAGATTTTACCACCCTGATGATGTTAGGGCTGTAAACCTGCATTTCTAATTCTGTACCCTTAATTGAGGTTTTGACACCCAGGTCCGTTTTTTGGTAAGACTGTGCACTGCTGTTTATGCTCGTAAAAAGGAGTACAAACAAAAATGTATTAACACTGCATTTCGTCATCTTTTGATTTTAATTTTATAGCATTTACTTGTTAAGTATCAGGTTCATTAAATGAATGGTGAAGAGATTATTGAGCTGAACAAATTTAGACCAGCTACCTGCCTGCAGCATTGTATGAAAAAGACTTTGTTTTATCCAAATCCGATATTTTCCAACAAATTTGGCAGCCGTAATACTTACGAATGAGCAGAAGGTTTTTCCAGCATTTAGCGGAAATATACCAATGTCATCAGCCCTTATTACCATTTGTATTTTATTGATACAGACAAAGGCTTTATTTCCAATACGCAGGTAATTGTAGATCTAAAGGGGGTCAATTAAGGCAGCCTATTTCTATTTTATGAATTTCCAGTAATCAAAATTGAATAGTTCGCCTTCGTCGCCCTTGAAGACTAGGAACAAATCGTGAACTCCCTTTATCTTTTTTACTTCTGCCCGAAAAGTTTTCCACCGGCCTGAATCATCGCTATTACCAACCACACAGACGCCCAGCAGCGTACCGTTACGGTCGTCCAAACGGACCTCAACTTTTCCGCCTTTTAATGAAGCAGCAACCATCTCAAATGATTTTGCACCCTTCTTAAAATCAACTGCTTTAACCTGGATATAATCATTGTTGTGAACTGAGGTGACGTACATTCCGACTTGATCTCTCTTATGTGTTTTAAGTCCTTCGCTCCACGCAATCGTTTCTGCTTCTGTACGTTTATAGGGATTCAAAACACCAGCAGGTTTAAGAGCCGTACCTTCATACCACCAGGGTAATTCCTGTATTGTGCCATCAGGATTGTATTTGAGCTCCGCCGCACACACCGACCGCCGCTCATAATGTTTATTGACTAAGGCAAAATTCAGTTTATAGTTGAAGCCGAAAACATATGACCTGCCTTTATAATCAATGATTCCTGGATGATTCCCGTTTGACCGTTTGTCTGGTTTCATGATATATCCTTTAAATTCCCACGGGCCTGTCGGGCTATTGCTCATGGCATAAGCCATGCCCTCGGGGCAGCAAGTACTGGCATAAGCATTGTAGTAATGCCCGTTCCGTTTGTATACCCAGGGCCCTTCCTGGTAGTGGAAGGGGTCCGGTTGTCCTTTTACTTTCATGATTGATTCATCTTTTACCACCTCCCCGGAATAAGAAATCATATCATTATTCAGTTTGACATACCAGAGATTCGGATTGCCCCAATACAGGTAAGCCTGCCCATCATCGTCGATAAAAACACTCGGATCTATATTATCACGAGCAGGTGCAATCAATGGCTTCCCGATAGGGTCTTTAAAAGGTCCATAAGGAGAATCAGAAACTAATACGCCAATCCCTCTGCCTTCTACCGTGCAGTAGAGATAAAATTTCCCGTTGCGTTCTATGCACTGGGCCGCCCAGGCTCCGTTTCTAAAACCTTTTTTTCCATCTTCTGCCCATTTAAAGCAAGATAAATCAGCAACCGGACCATGGTCTGTCCAGTTGACCATATCCGTGCTGGTGTAAAGCAACCAATCTTTCATAAGGAAACCGGACGCATCATCTTCATCATGGCCGGCGTATAGATAAACCGTGCCCTTATAGACCATTGGTGCGGGGTCGGCTGTAAATTTTGTTTGAATGACAGGATCTTGTGCTTGGGCGGTAGTCAATATTGTAGCGATAAATAATGCTACAATTAGAATGAGCCTGTAGTATTTATTTAGCATTATTATATAAAATTCTTTATGAAGGCTGCGCTTACGCTGTCTTTTCTTTTACTATAATTTCTCCCATGATCACTTCTCATAATCGTATCGAAACCTGTCAACATCCACATATCCCTTATCTTCTTTGGTATTAAAATAATGCAGATAGTAATTGTTTATGGTTCATAAAAGTTCTTAAAGTAAAGAGGGAAGGGGTAGAAACCCCCTCCCGTTTTTCGCTT
>CBKWHA010000157.1:0-13019 GCA_966674115.1 uncultured Chitinophagaceae bacterium | reverse complement strand
CTGATCAATGGTTTTATCTGTAAAAAATGCTTTTAAAACCAACTGGTTCCAGGCTGCCTCTTCTAGCTGCCTGGCTGGGTAAGGATTATTGCACATAATGGCTTCCAACACATTTCCGATATTACTGCGGATACCTTCTGCACAGCGCCGGCGCCATTCTTCCGGATAAGCCAGTAGCGGTAGCGCTGAATACAAAGCCACCAGTTCATTCATTTCAGCAGAACGAAAAAGGTTCTCAATAACACGGATGTATCGTTCCTTATCTGTAGGATCAATATGCAGCAAAAGCCAGATACGGCTAAGGCGGTCAATTGGCCAGCCTTTCACCACAAAATGCGGATAAACGGACTGAATTTCCTGTTCCTGCTCCACAGTTACCTTGAGAACAGCTTTCCCGGTTTTGCGTGGCACCGCTACGAAAGAAAGGTTAAGTTGTGTTGCAGCGTTTTGTTCCAAACTGATGGCTATTGCCTTTTCTTCCAACCACTGCCAGCACGCTGCATTAGTGTTTTCTTTTATTATACTCCCTAATATGTTTTTTAAAGCACGAATATCATAAACGTAAATGATCCCACCTTTGTTTTCTAAGGCATCCATCTGCAACTATATTTTGATTAAAATACATCCTTTTTGACTGAATTCAAAATGTACGAGGTCCAGGCTTCATACTACAATTGTAAAAAGGGCTATTTCACTACGGTCATTTTTTTAGTAGCTATAGTTTTATAATCTATAATGAGAGAGTAGTTGTAAACTCCATCAGCTAAGGCAGATACATCTATTTTAACCGTTCCCGATTTATTCAAAGAAAGTTGACGAATGCTTCTGCCCAAAGCATCTGTAATGAGCAGATGCGCCCTGTTGCTTCCTTCCGGTATGGAGTATTGAATAGTGGCTGTACCCTTCACAGGGTTGGGACTCACTTCACTCAATTCAGCACTGTTTAGAAAAGTACTGAGGTTTTGACCATTCATTAGCTTACTCACGGCCTGCTTTAAATCTACTATTTCATTCTTTAGTTCATCAATCTGTTCCTGTTTTGTATCAATCAATTGTTGCTGCTCCTGCACCGCTTTAACTAATATAGGAATCAGTTCGGTATAATTTACTGCCTTGATGGTTATTTCCTCGCTTTTATCTTCCGGTTTATCCTTATACAGCTTGTGTTGTGTGGTCTTTACAAGTTCCGGCAGCACTGTTTCCAACTCTTGTGCAATCAATCCATAGTGTTTTCCTTTGGGCAGGTTTAGTTTGGCATATTTACCATCATTACGGAAGCTGTAATACTTAGGCTTCAGCTTCCCGATCACGGACAAAGCCTCTCCGAATTCAGTAATATCCTTTTTCAAGTTCTGGTCACTGGTTGTAAAAGCCGATGCAGTATAAACATCTCCCTCAAAGAACCCTGCATATCCTCCTTCAGGGCTATAGCCGTAAACACCAACGCTGCCGTTAAGGCCTATCCCATAAACGCCCCTGCCATTTGCCCTACCGATCACACCATACTCACCGCCTTCTCCCCATACGCCAATATCACCGTCTCCATATATGCCGCTGCCATTCATATAAGTAGCATGTCCCACAACACCATTATTGTCACCAGTTCCAATAATGCCAACTTCTGTATGATTGTCATAATCAAGGTCCGGATTACCTGTTGAATAGTCGGCCACCACTTCCAAGCCTATATTTCCATTGCTTGTTATTTGCATATAACCTTGAAACAAACTGCCGCCTACCACGTGCAATCGTTGTGAAGGCGAAGTGGTGCCTATTCCTAAATTGCCTGTAAATGCCCCGTTTCCTGCTACATGTAACTTTTGCGCAGGAGCTGAAGTACCAATGCCAATGTTTCCGGAATGAAGGATCTTCATGCGCTCAATATTATTAGTTACAAAACGCATGGACACATTGTTTACTGTGCCAATTTTATGCGATAGTGTTGCATTGGAATTTCCGTTCAAACTCCAGTAGGGAGAATTGTTCTGAGCCTGCACTGAAAAAGCAATGAAAAGGCATAAAAGTGTTGATAGTAAAGTTGATCTCATATAAGAAAGGTTTAGTGAAAAAAAATAGTTAAGAAGCTTTTCCAGGAATACTAGCAGGCAACAATCAAGAGGTATTGGAATAAAGTAAACTTAATAAATATATATTTTATTTCTAAATAATTTTTTAGAAATAAGTGAATAAAATGTAGTATAATAAATTACCAGCTCAAATTAATTAGTTACAACACCTCCTCCACTTAAAAGTAATTTAAACACATTGCCTAAACCATGTTTTTTTGCACATACAACGAAAAATTATTTAAATTCACCTGTCCCCCGCAACATTTTGACCAGAATTTCTAATTTTGCAAAATGCAAAAAGCAGATTGCCAGTTAGATCGTTGTTTTTTGTGCCAACATAGCATTCCTGCCTGGAAAACTTTGATCGCACTTAAAAAGAGCACCTATGTTTTTAAAAAAGGCAAAAAGATATTTCATGAAGGTGAGCCTGTGAAAGGCATTTATTTTATTAATGAGGGCAGCGTCAAAGTGTCTAAGAATTGGGGAGAACAAAAAGAACTCATTTTACGTTTTGCTAAAGCCGGTGATGTATTGGGTCATAGGGGGTTCGGAGGAGATCTGTTTTATCCTATCTCAGCTACTGCTTTAGAAGATTGCAAAGTATGCTTTATTGATAACGATTTTTTAGAAACCTCTTTAATGGCTAACGTATCATTATGTTTTCAACTCATGCAAGTTTATGCACAAGAGCTACAGAAGGCAGAAAAAAGAATGCGTGACCTTGTTCATATGGAAGTAAAAGGACGTATCGTTTTGTCACTTTTTGAAATCCTGGATGCCTTTGGTACCCGTGAGGATGGCTATATAGCCCTCCCCATTAGCCGCCAGGATATTGCTTATTATGCAGGCACTTCTTATGAAACAGTCTTTAAATTTTTTACAGAGCTATCCAGCAAAAATATTCTCATCACTTTGGGTAAGAATATAAAGATTAATGACCGGAAAGCCCTGAAGGCTTTTCTCAAAGAATAAACATGAAGAAAAAAGTGCATTACCTATTAAACCGATAAATTTTTGAATGAATGAATCATACAGAACAAAATATTCACAATCGTATCCCTATAGCTGTTTCACTTGATGAAGATATCAACCAACAGGATTTAAGTCCTGCTTATAAGTCGGACAAAAAGCGTCTTTTATATATTTCCTCCTTAGCAGTGATCATTGCTGCATTTATAAGTATCCTGGCAAAGCTGTTGGTTTATCTTATTAACCTCATTACCAATATTTCATTTCATCAAAGTTTCTCAGTAAATGCATCCTCTCCATCGCCACATACCTATGGCGCATGGGTTATAGTGATTCCTGCTATTGGCGGCATCATAGTTGGCCTCATGGCTTTATATGGCTCCAAAGCAATCAGGGGCCATGGTATACCGGAAGCTATGGAACAAATATTAGTGAATAAAAGTAAAATACGCCCCTCTATAACTTATCTGAAACCAATTTCAGCAGCCATTTCTATAGGTACAGGCGGTCCGTTTGGTGCCGAAGGACCAATCATTGCCACCGGAGGTGCTTTCGGATCCACCATAGGACAACTGCTGAAAATTAGCTCCTATGAAAGAAAAATTCTTTTAACCGCAGGAGCCACAGCAGGCATGTCAGCAATTTTTGGAAGCCCGATCGCAGCCATCTTCCTCGCTATCGAACTATTATTGTTCGAGTTCTCTCCGCGTTCCATTATTCCTGTTGCGCTAGCCTGCATCACAGGTGCTGCAGGACACCATTTATTATTTGAATCAACAGCGGTATTTCCAACACCTACGATTGCTGTACCCGGTAATAGCGCATTAGTCGTTTACAGCCTCATTGGATTGGTTATTGGTTTGATTGCAGCGGCCATCACCAAAATGGTTTATTTCATTGAAGATACTTTTGAAAAGTTGCCTATCCATTGGATGTGGTGGCCTATGATTGGTGGACTGGTTGTGGGCCTGGTGGGTTATTTTGCTCCCCGGACCTTGGGAGTCGGATACGAAAATATCACCGAGCTACTCTCCGGAAAAACAGCATTTCATGTTGTACTCTCTTTATGTATATTGAAATTTATTTCCTGGGCCATTGCACTGGGTAGTGGTACATCAGGGGGAACACTTGCACCCTTACTCACTATTGGAGGAGCTATAGGCGTACTTTTAGGCACAGGCGCTCTTTACTTGTTTCCGAACAGCGGAATTACATTAACGCTTGCTGCTTTGATCGGAATGTCCGCCATGTTTGCCGGTGCATCGAGAGCCTTATTAACCTCAATCATTTTTGCCATTGAAACAACAGAACAAGCCAATGCCCTGTTACCTTTACTTGCTGCCTGTATTGCCTCCTACATGGTTACTTATCTGCTCATGAAAAATACAATAATGACGGAGAAGATTGCTCGTAGAGGAGTAGCTACTCCTCATATTTATGAGCCAGATGTTTTAAACAATGTAAAAGTAAAGCAAGTACTAACAGATGAGGCAATAATCATTGGCCACAGCGTAACGCTTGCGGATGTAAGGGATTGGTTACTCAAGGAAAATAGTCAACAACAGAACTTTTATGTAGTTGCAGATGATCATGGAAGTTTTAAGGGCATTGTCAGCTCTTCCAATATTTTTAGTCTTCATCATGATGGAAATACAAGCGTAGAGAACCTTATTAAAAGAAAATCATTTGCTATAAGAATTGAAGATAGCCTAAAAAAGGCAGTAGAAATGATGGCTCGTGAAAATCTGGATGTCTTACCAGTTCTTGGTGATGCAGATAATAAAGTGATTGGCGTGCTCTCCTATAAGGATATCTTATCAGTGTATCGCCGATATATGGAAGAGCATCAGGAAAATATTGCCATCTCCCTGAAAAGAAGAACATTAAAAATTCTTTTACATGGGAGGAAAAGACTATCCATTCTCAGGAATGATTGAACAAATGAAATTTTAAATATTAATATTATGATAAAACATTTTGCGCAACCATTTAGTTGCACGTATATTTGCAACTAAATGGTTGCAGATATGACGAAACGTGACGTTTTCCAAGCCATAGCAGATCCTACCCGAAGAGCGATCCTTAGCCTGCTGGCCCTGCAGGCAATGACACCTAACGCCCTTGCCGAACACTTTTCCTGCAGCCGGCAGGCAGTATCAAAACATATTAAAGTACTTACCGAAGCTCAACTGGTCAAACAGGAATTATCCGGTAGGGAAATATACTACCACTTCAATCCCAAAAAAATGTCAGAGGTAGATAAATGGCTTTCCCAATTCCGTGCACAATGGGAAGGCAGGTATAACCAATTAGATAATGTATTAAAGAACCTTAAATCTAAGAAATCATGATTACAAAACATCAAACAAACATCACAAAAGACCCCACCAACAGAAAACTACTTGTAGTAAGGGAGTTTGACGCCCCAATTCATCAGGTATGGCAGGCATGGACAGATAGTAACTTATTAGATCAATGGTGGGCCCCGAAACCATGGAAGGCCAAAACCAAAACCATGGATTTCCGGGAAGGAGGACATTGGCTGTACGCCATGGTAGGACCTGATGGTGACCATTCTTGGTGCCGTGCAGATTTTAAAACCATCGACCCAGGCAAAAGTTTTACGGTAGTAGACGCATTCTGCGATGAAAATGGAAAAGCGACTACAGACTTTCCAAGCATGCACTGGAAAAATGAGTTCTTCTCAACACCTACCGGCACCAGGGTAGAAGTTGAAATCACTTTCTCCTCTGAAGCTGATTTGGAAAAGGTCATAGAGATGGGCTTCAAGGAAGGCTTCACGGCAGCACATACTAACCTTGATGAATTGTTACAACCGGCTGCCACTACAATTGGCAAATAACCCTTAAATACAAAGTAATAAACTGCATCCAAAAGGAAAGGTTATCAGCTCAGAGATTTGCTTTATAAAAGTTTGGTGGCCTTTCCTTCAAAAGTAAAAGCCGTGGTGGGACAGTTACGGTAGTGAACACGACACCCAAACAGAGTGCAACATAGCCTGAAAATGACTTCGTTTTATCCAAATCCGACATTTTCCAATAAATTTGGCTGCTGTAAAACTGAGCTATGAGCAGAAGGTTATTAAAGCATTTCTTTTCCCTACTGCATGTAGACTATGTGAAGTTGGATCAGAAGTGGAATTACCAAAATGTCATCAGCCCTTATTATCGTTTGTATTTTATTGATGCAGGCAAGGGCTTTATTTCCAATACGCAGGAAACTGTAACATTAGAGGCCGGGTACATGTATATCATTCCCAGTTATACCTTGTGCAACCTAAGCTGTCCGGATTATTTGAGCCAGTATTTCATTCATTTCTTTGAAGAATCTCCTGATGGCATTTCCCTATTCCATAACAACCGGATGCTGAAGAAAGTTCAAGCAAATGGAAATGACATCGCCAACTTCAAAAGAATCCTGCAGATCAATCCAGGCAGAGGCATTAACCGCTCTAACAATCCTAAAGTATACGAAAAGAATGTTTACTACAAGGGCTACCAGGAACTGAACAACATGCAGAGTGTTGCTGCACACTTTGAAACACAGGGGATTATTTTACAATTACTTTCCAGGTTTTTACCCTCCAGCAGGCTTACCCAGAAGAGTGCAAACGCCATCCCATCAAAGATCCTGGATGCCATCAGCTACATCCAGGTCCACTTAAACCAGGAATTAACGGTTGCCCATCTTGCAGAAAGAGCCAATCAACACCAGGATTATTTTTCAAGACTGTTTTTTCAATATACGGGCATAAGACCCCTTGCCTATATTCATGAAAAGCGGATTGAAAGGGCACAATACCTGCTTACAACAACCAATATGTCTTATGCTGAAGTTGCAGCCGAAACAGGATTTGAAAACCTGCCTCATTTCTCCAGAATCTTCAAAAAGGTAACTAGCCTGACTCCAGGACAATATAGACAGCAAAACCAGAAGGAGTTCGAATGAATTAATCATTCAACCCCTTTCCGTCAAGAATTTGCTGCATACATTTTTCAATCCTTGACTCCCGGGTTTTGGACTGTTTGGGTGCAGAAAAATGAAGAATGTATGCCCTTTGCCGTCCTGGCGTCAGTGCATCAAAAGCTGTTTTCAAGGCAGGGATCTCATCTAATTTATTTTGAAATTCTTCGGGTACTGCGAATTCGGAAGTCTTTTTAAAATTCACTTTCAATCCTGCTTTTTCAACTTCAACGGCTTCATAAATATAAGCTTTCAAGATGGGCTCCATCTTAACTATTTCCCGAACGTTGGTGAACCGGATCTGGCGCGCCGCCTGCACATACTCCGTTTGTTGGATTAGTATACCATTGGGATCATGCAATAAGGCGCCTTTGAAAAACAAAAGCGCACAGTATTCTTTAAATACATGTATTAACACGATGTTACTTTTCTGAAACGTGTAAGAAGGAACACCCCACTTCAACTCTTCGTTTAGCCCACAGTCAAGAACGATCGTTCTCAATTGCTCCAATTCCTTCTGCCATTTTTCAGTTTTACTGAAATAAAAATCAACCTTAGGATTCATTATAGTTTTTGTCTTGGTATATTATAGTAATTTGTTTTCTAATCTACCACTTGCAGTTAACAAGACTTATACCAAATTAAATTAGGTAGTACGGTATTGTATGCGTTGAAAGCCGCAACCATCAAGCAGTCTTTACTTTGCACCTCTTACTTCGTACCTCGTACCTCTAACCTCGTACCTCTAACCTGGTATTAGACCCTTAGTGAGCCACGGAATGCCCTTGCGCCATAGTAAGATTCCGCACCATTGTGATACATAAAGACATGGCCGTAGCGGTAATCGCAAAAGAGGGCACCGCCGAGTTTTCTGATATCAGCAGGTGTAATCACCCAGCTCGACGTTTTTGTATCGAAATTTCCTAGTTGCTGTAACTCCCGGTATTGTTCTTCCGTTAAAATCTCTATGCCCATGGCAGCAGCCATATCAACAGCGTTGTTTTGCGGTTTATGTTCTTTCCTTGATTCCAGCGCCTCACGGTCGTAACAAACACTTCTACGGCCTTTAGGACTTTCCACTGAACAATCATAAAAAATGTATTCACCTGTCTTTTCGTCCTGGCCAACAACATCCGGTTCCCCACCAGTTCTTTCCATTTCATGGAGCGACCATAGTTTTTCAGCATTAGCTTCCAGCTTTGCTTGTACTTTATCCCATTCAATACCTTTATGACGGTTCATATTCTTCCCAAAACGGGTTTTCAATGTGCTGAGTAGTTCCGCACGTTGTTCTGATGACAACTTCTTTTCGTTGCTTTTCATCTTGTGTATACTTTTATATTATCTCTGTTGAACCGGAATGATTTTTCTGTCCGCAGGTCTGAAAAACCACGATGACTCAGTCAGGATTAAATTTGCTTAGGATGTCTTGCAATCGGTTATGCGCCATATTTATACCTTGTGCAAAGGGTAGCTTCAGTATTTGGTCTCTGTATACCACTGACCGAAATATGATATGCATATTGAGTTTGCTGGTGTCCTCAGTGAGTTTTTCAAATTCTAAGAATTCAAGCTGTACGGGAAAAGGCGTATTTTCCATTTCAAATGTCCTCGTAATTTTCTGGTTCGGAACAAACTCATGAAATACCCCATTGAACCTGTGTTTGTTTCCTTTAGGATCAGTTGTTTCATATTCCCAACTACCATGCTGCTTACTTTCGAGTTTCAGCACTTTAGTCCCCATCCATTGTTCAACTATGCCGGGCTCTACATGCGCTTTAAAAAGTAATTCCAACGGCAGATCAAATTCTCTGGTTATCTGTAATTCCTGTTTGCCCTCTTCGGCATTAACTTCAGTTCTTTTTCCCATGATTATCCTATTCTTTTGATTTGTATTTTTTCATGATGGTTTCCAATTTATTAAACCTGTCATCCCACATTTTGCGGAATGGTTCAATAAAGTCGGCTACCTCTTTCATTTTTTTTGCATTGATGTGATAGTAAATTTCCCGGCCGTTTTGCTCTTGTTCAAGCAATTCACACTCGGTGAGTATTTGCAAATGTTTGGAAACGGTCGGTCTGGCAGTGTCAAAGTTTGCTGCTATGGCACCTGCTGTCATGGATTGCGAGGCAACTAACAGAAGTATAGCCCTTCTTGTAGGGTCTGCTATCGCTTGAAAAACATCTCTTCTTAAATTCATCGCGTAGCTATTTGACTACAAATATAAATGTAGCTATTTAACTACGCAAATTTTTTCTTACTCTTGATATTAATCAGATGCGACCCGGGGTTAAAGACTTACAAATTCTAATAAAATTTTAATAAGAGTTTAATAATCTGCTAATAACCTAATAGCATCTTGCAGCCCTGCGGTTGCTTGCCATTTCATCTTTCTTATATTTTATTTCATTTTAATTACTGCACAACTATAGTTTAATGGGCAATTTTTGGGAAATAAGATTTTGGAACAATTCAGTTTTAGACTGGAGTATTGCACTTGGTATTATAATCATTGCGATCTTCACCTTAATGATCTTTCGCAAGATAGTGATCAGAAGTCTGCATAACTGGTCTGCCACAACAATAACTACAGCAGATGATTTCCTGATCGTTATCCTGGAAAAATCCGTATTGCCTTTACTCTATGTAGGAAGCATCTACCTGGCTTTGACCTACCTGCATCTGTCAGACAGGTTCACCAAGGTCATCAATATCGCCATTTTATTTGTGGCCACATTTTACGTACTAAGAATCATTACTGCAGTGGTCAAACATTTTGTTTTTTCCTCTATCAGCAAAAACAATGACACTGAAGTAAAACAAAAACAGGCACAGGGATTAATTCTTATCATCAACGCCGTTATCTGGGTGCTTGGTTTTGTTTTTCTCATTGATAATCTTGGGTACGACGTTACTACTATTGTGGCTGGATTGGGAATTGGTGGTATTGCCATTGCACTGGCAGCCCAAACAGTCTTGGGCGATCTATTCAGCTATTTCGTCATCTTTTTTGACCGTCCTTTTGAAATCGGGGATTTTATTGTTGTTGATGATAAAATGGGAACGGTGGAGTATATCGGTTTAAAGA
Source organism: uncultured Chitinophagaceae bacterium (assembly GCA_966674115.1). GTDB lineage: Bacteria > Bacteroidota > Bacteroidia > Chitinophagales > Chitinophagaceae > Flavisolibacter. Next base: position 2,908 of record CBKWHA010000157.1, on the reverse strand, counting down.
CTACACGCCTGAAGACTTTGAGCGGTGAACAATTAATTTGCTCGAATAAAGATCTTACGGATGCAAGAGTGCATAATTTCAAGCGCATGGAAAAAAGGCGGGTAGTCTTTAAACTGGGCATAGTTTATCAATCTACAGGGGAAATGCTGGAAAAAATTCCAGGTTTGGTGAAAGAAATTATCGAAAAACAGGAAGGTGTGCAGTTTGACCGTGGACATTTTTCTGGTTTTGGAAATTTCAGCCTGGATTTTGAATTTGTATATTATGTAAACGGAGGGGATTACAACGTGTATATGGATAAACAGCAGGCGATCTATTTAGATATATTCAAAACTTTTGAAAAAGAAAAGATTGAATTTGCCTATCCTACGCAAACACTCTTTGTGGCTAATCAAAACCAAAATGGTTCTGTCGCTTCAGGTAATATAGTGGAAGAAATTAGCAGCTACTAATATTACTCAAAGAAAAAAACGCCGCTTCTTTAAATAAGCGCTTTACGGACATAAGAAGCTTCACAAACAAGCGTTAAGAAGTAAATCACAATTTTTGTTGAACCTTCTTCAGATTAAATCGGGTAACCTTTCTTTTGCATTCGAGGTTCCAGGCTCTTGATCGCCAACAGCTTCTGCTAAATACTGTTTCTTTAAATGATCATAAAATGAATGCTTATCAATTAAAAGAGAAACTAAGTTTGAAAGCAGGGCTGCTAACATCAGGTGAAAAATGACACTATGCCTGTCAGTCATTTCCAAAACTAAAATTGCGGAAGTAAATGGTGTACGCGTAACACCTGTAAGAAATCCAACCATACCTCCCAGGATCAATATGTTAGCATTGGTACCGACAAAGTCAAATAGGCCTGATATGAAGGCGCCTATACTTGCACCAGCAGCAAGAGAAGGTGCAAATATACCTCCTGCTGCACCTGTACAAAAAGAAATGACTGGTCCTAAAATTCGCAATACCACTGTATGCCAGGCTTCATGTTTATTATCTGTAAATAGAACTGTAGTCATTAATTCTTTTCCGGAACCGAGGATTTTATCATTTAAGAAATAAGCTATTAATGCAACCGTAATGCCCGAAAAAAATACGAATAATATAATTTTTGCAGGCTTTTCCAATGTACTTCGCCATTTTAAGGTTCTTAATATCAACTTTGCCATTACACTGCCGCAAATGCCAGACAGCATTGCTGTGACTGCAACACCCAAAAATATTGCAAAACGAAAACTGCCCACATAAGGATAGCCCAGGTATAAATAAGGACCAAGCAGTCCCTGTGCAGTTAAACCTGCTATGATTACAGCAGAGAAAAGTGCTGTACGAAAAAAACGTATGTGAATCCGGGACAATTCTTCCACTGCAAACACCAGACCACCCAGCGGCGTGTTGAAGGCAGCTGCCAGTCCTGCTGCAGCACCTGTAAGAATATAACTTTGCCGGGATAGCTTTGGCCAACTTTCTGGAATCCATTTGTTTATGATGCGGAAAACCGATCCTGCAATCTGTATTGTTGGTCCTTCTCTTCCAATGGCAGCCCCACCCATAACCATAAAAAGGCTTGAGAGCATCTTTGTAATAATGATGCGAAAGCCAAGTAGTTTGTCAATTTTGTTATTATACTTTGGAGTAGCTAACTCAATAGCCGCCATGACCTGGGGAATGCCACTGCCTCTTGCGTTAGGTCCAAACTTTTGAATAATTATCCATGCGATTAAGAAACATACAGGTGTAAGAATAAATATTAACCAATTATGTGAATGGAAGATAAACTGCATCAATTGTTCAGCATAACTAAAAAGTCCTGCATATCCAACTGCAATTAAACCTGTTAACACAGAGGCTATCCAAAAAGGCAGCGCCTGTAAAAAATTTACTTTAAGTTTAGCAGTAGCCAAAACTTCGGCAATAAACTTTATTTGCTGTTTTAACTTCCTCATGTTTTCTGGTTCTGGAATGCAAAGTAAGTGAAGGATAAACTATTAGCTAAGTTTCAATTTGAAAACGATCAAATTAACTGCCTTCTTTTACATCCTTTCATCCAATTATAATAATATTCTAATCTCGTTCTAATATAAAGCTACTTTCAAGAAGCCCTATTGCATTGATGGCTATTAAAATCCGTAGGGGCAACTACATTAACAACTACTTTAAATATATATTTCATTTTCCCCTATCTTTTAACAGTCAAACAGACCTTTAAAGAAAAGCTATATGCAAAGAAGATGCTTCCAACTTGTTTTGTTTGCAATACTTACTACTCGCATCCTCGCCCAGCATCTTCAACCGGTTAAAGTTGGGGATGGATTAGTACAAGGAACTTTTGAAGATGAATTAACGGTTTACAGAGGCATCCCTTTCGCTGCACCTCCTGTTGGTGATCTTAGATGGCAGGCACCTCAACCTGTAAAAAAATGGGACACGGTATTGCAAGCCAACAAGTTTGCTCCGGGTCCTATGCAAGGCTGGACACCTCCTTCCGGAAAAAGCGAAGATTGTTTATACCTGAACATATGGACACCTGCAAAATCTACCAATGAACGCATTCCTGTGCTTGTATGGATTTATGGAGGTGCCTTTAACGGAGGCGCTACTTCATACATAAACTATAGCGGTGAAAAGCTGGCGAAAGGTTTGTTTCATGGCGCTATTTCGCAAAGCGGTGGTTCATTCGGACCACCAAGGCTTACCACCTTTCCCGGTGAGAATTTAAAAAGACTCCCCGATGCAGAAAGCGCAGGCGAAGTTTATGTAAAGAATGCTGGATTTTCATCTATTGCCGAATTAAGAAAGCTTGAGGCAGATAAACTTCCTACAATACGCGGACTTGCCTGGCCAATTATTGATGGATGGGTAATTCCCGATGATCAATTTAAGCTTTATGAAGCGGGTAAATACAACGATG
>CBKWHA010000156.1:0-13023 GCA_966674115.1 uncultured Chitinophagaceae bacterium | reverse complement strand
CCCCATCAAGAGCGGGTATAGGCAGGATGTTCATAAAGGCCAGAATAATGGAGAACAGCGCTGTCATGGTCCAGAAACGATGCCAGTCCCAGCTTCCGCCAAAGGTTTTGCCAATAGAGATCAAACTACCCAGGTTGTCAGACACTTTATGCTCTTTTGAAGTAAACAGCAACCGAATACCTGTTATGTAATCTCTGAGGGTATTAATGCCATAACTAAAACCGGCTGGTATGGCTTCGAAAAACGAGTACTCCACCTTTTCTGTTCCAAGGATCAATGTGGGTGCTTTGGGAAAAAAGCCAATGCTGCCATTTTCCTGAACTTTCACGGAAACGGCAACCGTATCATTCCCACGCAAAACGGTTATCGGTACTACTTTTCCTTTATATTTCCGTTTCAGCTTTTCAAATTCATGGTAGTAGGTCACAGGCTGGCGGTTAACCGCAACAAACCGGTCGCCCTTTTGAAACTTTCCGCTTACAAATTCTATTTTGGAAGAAAGGCTATCCACAATTACAGGGAATCGCGGCGAAACGAAGCCTTGTCTCTGGTTTTTCGTTAAGTGGCTGATAAAGCCTTCCGGAAGTTTTACTGTAGTATCCCTTCCATTCCTGTTTACATGTAAACTTACAGCATCTGTAAGCATCAGCTCTTTCGGCAGGTTGTTCATAAATACCAGGGGCTCATTATTCACGGCAGTAATGATATCGCCATCTTGTAGCCCTACTGAAGTAGCCAGGGAGTCCGCCGCCAAACCATATTTCAGGTTCTTTACCGGCAACCTTTCTTCTCCCCACACAAACAAGATCATAGCAAACAGCACGAGGGCCAGTAAAAAGTTGACAACCACTCCGCCAATCATAATGATCAATCGCTGCCAGGCGGGCTTACTGCGAAACTCCCAGGGTTGGGGCTTCAATTTCATTTGCTCCTTGTCCATGCTCTCGTCGATCATGCCGGAGATCTTTACATACCCTCCCAAAGGCACCCAGCCCAGGCCATATTCTGTTTCGCCTACCTTTTTCTTCCAGAGTGAAAACCAGGGGTTAAAGAACAGATAGAATTTTTCTACTCTGCAGCCAAACCATTTGGCAGGTAAAAAGTGACCTAGTTCATGCAGGATAACCAATATAGAAAATGCAAGGATAAACTGTCCAACGTTCGCAAAAAATGCCGACCAATCAATAGCAAGTAAAAACATAATACAACTTAGTAAGCCGCAAATATCTTTAAATTTAAGTGGAACGTTTAACCTTTATCAAATATTTAAAGAAGAGGCCCGGGCTCTGCACTTTAAAATCCTTTTGTTAACTTTCCGTAACTATGAAACAATTCCTTCCCCTTCTTTGTTGCATTTTTCTTTCTTTTCTTTCTTTTTCGCAAAAAAACCTTCCCCAGGTTGAGATCCTGGAGCAAGGCACGAAAACAAGCCTTCGCGGGCTCAGTGTGGTTAATGACAGGGTGGTTTGGGTAAGCGGCAGCAATGGTACTGTTGGTAAAAGCACAGATGGGGGCAAAACCTGGAAATGGCTGGTGGTCAAGGGGTTTGAAAAAAGAGACTTTCGCGATATTCATGCTTTTGATGCCTCTACAGCGGTCATTATTGCCATTGATGCTCCTGCTTACATATTGAGAACTGTAGATGGGGGGCAAACCTGGAAAGCTGTTTATGAAAACAAAAAGCAAGGCATGTTCCTGGATGCCCTTGAATTCTGGAACGAACAGGCAGGCATTGTCATTGGCGATCCTATAGATGGTAAAGTATTCGTAGCCCGGACTTTTGATGGCGGCGCTAGCTGGAAGGAAATTCCTGACGCTTACAAACCCATAGCCGACAGCGGGGAGGCTTTTTTTGCCGCTAGCGGCACCAACGTAGCTGTATTAGATAAGGATGAAGCAGTATTTGTTTCCGGAGGGCTACGTTCCAGGATCTTTATCCGCGACCAGGTAACCGATCTTCCCATTATACAGGGCAAAGAAACAACGGGTGCTAATTCTGTTGCTGTGATGGACGCAGCCAAACGCAAAGGGGGTAAAACATTGATGGTAGTAGGTGGCGATTTTAGTAATCCATCATCAGACTCTTTAAACTGCTTTTTCTCCTATGATCGTGGTAAAACGTGGAAAGCACCCAGAAAACCGCCTCATGGCTACCGGAGCTGTGTGGCTTATTTATCTGAAAAACACCTGATCACCTGTGGGCCAACTGGTGTGGATTACTCCTTCGACGGTGGCCATACCTGGCAGCTCATCAGCAAAGAAGGGTTTCACACCTGCGGTATTGCCCGGAATGGAGCGGCTATATTTTTAGTGGGAAACCATGGCAAGGTCGGCCGGGTAAAAGATTAAAAAATCAATACAATTCCTTTAAAATCTCCTTCACCCATGGCCTCTTCCGGGTGTCGTTGTCAAAGAAGCGGGTAGTTACAGTGCCTTCTTTATTAATAATGTAAACAGCCGGGATGGGTAAAAAGGCTTTTAATTTTTGATTATTTACGACTAACAAGTCATTACCAAAGTTTTTCTGGCGATTGAGCGTCCTTTCATCAACTTCATAGGCTACCTGGTAAGCTTTCGATACTTTCATTTGTTCATCATACAGGATCGGGAATACTGCTTTGGTTTTCTCAAGGGTTTTCGAAATACCTTCTGCTGCTTCCGGGGTAATAGCTATGACTTTTGCACCTTTATCTGTTAGTAACTGTAAAGAATCCTGGAAACGAATCAGTTCTTTGGTGCAATAAGGAGACCAATTGCCCTGGTAAAAGATCATAACAACCTGACCCTTTTTGCGCAATTCTTTTAAACTTACTTCAACCCCGCTCTGGTCTTTTAATCTAAACTCTGGTGCTTTGGAGTTAATGAACAAACCTTCGGGCTTTTCCTGGGCAAATACAGTCATTGTGACAAGTAAGGAGAAAAGAGAGAAAATAGTTTTCATGTTGTATAGTTCGTCTCCAAAAATAATTTTTCTTCTTATTTGAAGGTTCATGAATAAGACCAATTAACGTTTTCTTGCTATTTCTTGAACATAAAATAAACGGCACCCAAAAGGAGGCAGAAACTGATCAAATAATTCAGCCGGAAGGGCTCGCCTAGCACCCAGACAGCAAATACACTAAATACGGCCAGGGTGATCACTTCCTGTATCATTTTTAACTGGAAGGTGTTAAAGCCACCTATAAATCCGTGTCGGTTGGCGGGTACCATCAGGCAGTATTCAAAAAAAGCAATGAACCAGCTTAATGCAATGGCTTTCCACAACGGCCATCCTGTATGTTTGAGATGGTAATACCAGGCGATTGTCATGAACACATTGGATATCAGCAACAGAACAATTGTTCTCATTATAAAGCAATTGGTTAGGTCAAATTCTCTGCTAGTTGGCAAGGCTCCTAAAGTCCACCGGCACCAGCTTACTCACACCTGGTTCTTGCATAGTGACGCCATATATTACATCAACTGTGCTCATGGTGGTTTTGTTGTGTGTTACGATGATAAACTGCGAGTTCTGGCTAAACTCCCTGATCATCTTAGTGAACTTGCCCACATTGGCATCATCCAGCGGCGCATCTACCTCGTCCAGGATACAGAAGGGCGCAGGTTTGATCAGGTAGATAGCAAACAGTAGTGCTGTTGCGGTTAAAGTTCTTTCTCCTCCGCTCAACTGATTGATGCTGCTGGGCCGCTTGCCTTTGGGCTTGGCCAGCAGGCAAATACTTGTCTCAGCAAGATTATCTGGTGTGTCAAGGATCAGGTCGCACTGGTCGTCTTCTGTAAATAGGGCTTTAAATACCTTCTGGAAGTTTTCCCTTACCTGGTTGAAAGTATCCAGGAACTTCTGGTTGGCGGTAGACTCAACTTCGGCAATGGTTAGCATAAGGCTTTCTTTTGCTTCCACCAGGTCATTTTTCTGCTCTACGATAAAGTCGTAGCGTTTTTTCATCTCATCAAAAGCCTCGATAGCAGTAGGGTTCACTTCCCCAAGGTTCTCCAGGCGTTTTTTCATCCTGTCTGCTTTTTCCTGCAGTTCTTCAACCGGTGTTTCTGTCTCGCGTGGTTCATCCAGGATGTCTTCCAGGTTGATCCTGAACTCGACATGAAGGCGTTCTTTCATGCCGGCCAATTGCAGTTTTACCTCGTTCAGCTTATCCTTTATCTCACTCAGCAAGTGCTCTACTATTTCCTTTTCTTTTATTTTGTGGCGAACCTCACTTTCCTTGACATTCAACTGGTTACGTAAAATATAATATGCCTGGTCTGCCTCACCCAAGGCTATTTGTTCCTCTTCCCTGCGGTGTACCAGTTCTTGCAGCACTTCTTCTACTTCCTTCAAATTGTCGGCAGATTGAGCAATACTTTCAGAAGTTTCTTCCAGTTGCTTTGAATTGTTCTGAACCTGAATGGCCAGGTCGTTCAACTGGTTGCTTTTAAACTGCAACTCCTGTTTTAAAGCATTAAGCTTGCTCTGTTGGCGGGTTACCTGCAGGTTCAGGTTGTTGTATTGAGCGTTTACTTCATTGTATTGTATCTCTATGTTGCGGTATTCCGATTCCGCCTGTTGCAATTGTGCAGCATAATCTGATAATTGCTGGTTGAGCGTACCCAGGTCATTACGCACTGTTGCTACAGAGGAGTGAGACTGGTCCAGTTGCTCTTCCAGGTCTTCCAGCCTTCTGCGGGATTGAGCCTGGGCCTGTTGCAGGTTTTCGATCTTGCTTTGTAGCGCAAAAACCTGGTTATTGTGCTGTTGTACTTCCCGCTCCGTTTCGCGGATCAGGTGTTCTTTCAGGTTGGCGTTCAGGTCAATGATTTCCTGGTGCTTTTGCTTGATCTGTAGATTGTAATCATCTACAACAGCTTGTTGTGCTATGATCTGTTCGTGCAGTTTTTCCAGGTTTTTAGCCCGGCCTATCTTTTTACCTTCAAATAAACCCACGCTGCCACCGGTCAAAGAATACTTACCTTTTACATATTTACCGTGTTTTTCCAGAATTACAGCATCATGGCTGTTTTCCAGGGCGGCTTCATCATCAGCAATATATACATTACCCAAAAGCTGTTCTGCCAGGCTGCGGTATTGTGCATCCACTTCAATAACGTCAAGGGCTGCTATGGTACCAGCCGGCCGTTGTCCATCTTTGTGAAAACCATTCTTTTTAACCTCATCCATCAGGAAGAAATTGGCCTTGCCTTTTTTAGCAGTATCCAGCAAATGAATGGCCTGTAAGCCTTCTTGCAGGTTGGCAACCACGTAGTAGTTCAGATAAGGTTCCAGTACATTTTCTACTGCGGCCCGGTATTCTTCCTTTACATAAATTATATCTGAAAGGATAGGGGCGGTGTGGTTCCAGTCTTTATTATTATGTAAAAACTTCACGCTTTCCGGGTATCCTTCCATTTTATCGACAAGGCTTTTCAGAAGGTCGTGTTCGTTCTTTTTGGCGTCGAGCTTACGGTTTTCTTCTGCCAGTTTGTGCCGCAGATCTTCCAGAAATGCCTGTGTTTCAGCGATTTGTTCTTTTGTATTTTGGTAGTGTTCCTGCAATTGCTCCAGTTCCAGTTGCTTTTCGGCCAGTTGTTTTTCTTTTGACTCCTTTTCCATTTCCAGGTGCTGGATCTGCTGGTCACGTGCTTCGCGCTCTTCTTCCAATTGGAATATGGTGCGTTGTACGTTTTGAATAGAGGTATCGGCAACTGCTACTTTCTTTTCCGCATCAAACTGGCTGCGCTGCACCTGCTGATGAGCCGTACGCAGGTTATTCAGGGTAGTGCGGTTTTCATCCGCAATCTTGCGTTTGGCTTCTACGGTTGCCCTTAACTCTTCCAGTTGAGCTACCAGGTCTTTCTGTGCTTCCTCTTCATTAGTAATTTGCTGCTGGGTAAAACTGATGCTTTCTTCAATGCCAGCGCTTTGTCCGGCGGCTTTTTGCAGGAATGCTGACAGGCCGGTTTCCCTTTCTTTCAAATATTCCAGGCGTTGCGAAGCCAGGTTCTTTTCATTTTCTTTTGTGCGCACCTGCTGAACCAGTTCATTGAAGTTTACCTGCATGTCGTGCAGTGCTTTCTCTTTTTCAACAAACCCAACTTTTTCTTCTTCCAGGCCAGCTTCTGCCAAAGCAATTTCTGATTCCAGTGCTATGCGCTTGTCGGATTCTATTTCGTGCTTTTCGTTTAAATCCTTGTAAGTGAGATTAAAACCTTCCAAAGACGCCTTTGCCAGTTCTATGCTTAGGTCGCGGTAATCTTTTTTGATCTCATAATACTTCTGGGCTTTTTTCGCCTGGTTTTCCAGTGTCTTTAGCTGGTTATTGATCTCAAAAAGCAAGTCCTCAATCCGGGCCAGGTCCTGTTCTGTAGCGTCCAGTTTTTGCTTGGCTTCTTTTTTCCTGGTTTTATAAATGCTAATGCCGGCGGCTTGTTCCAGCATGCGGCGGCGGCTGTTTTCCTTGTCCTTGATCAGGTCGTCCACCATGCCTAATTCAATAATGGCATAACTGTCTGTGGAAACTCCAGTGTCCATAAATAGGTTCTGGATGTCTTTCAACCGGCATTGTACATCGTTCAGGCGGTACTCACTTTCTCCGTTTTTGAAAAATTTGCGGGTAATAGTGACGGTACTAAACTCTGTAGGCAGCAGGTTCCTGGTATTTTCAAAAGTTAGGCTCACCTCCGCCAGGCCGCTGGGGCTGCGGGTTTTGGAGCCATTGAATACCAGGCTTTCCAGGTTTTCAGAGCGTAGGTGACTGATCTTCTGTTCGCCAATAACCCAGCGGATGCTATCCACAATATTACTCTTGCCGCAACCATTGGGTCCGACAATACCTGTGATATTTTCATCAAAATTGACCAGGGTTTTATCGGCAAAGCTTTTAAACCCTTTTATTTCTAAAGATTTCAGTCGCACTTAACAGCAAATTTTTTTAACGGACAAAGATAACAGTTTGGAAATTTGGGAATTTTATTTTATGAAAGGGCTAACGCTTTCCCTTTTTCCTTACTATCTTGATATAAATTATTAAAACGACCCTTGCAATGACTGTTATTGTACCCACAGATTTTTCCGCTACCGCCAACAACGCCGCCTTCTATGCTGCAAAAATGCTGACCGGCAATTACGACACTAATTTGATCCTGTTTCACGTATACGTAGATCCTGATGAAAAAGACATGGCCGTCCATTACTTGCAGCGCCTAAAGGATGAGATACTATCAGTGGCTGTTGTAAAAATCGAATGCCGCTGGCAGGAAAGTGGCGATTTCATTGATAGCCTGGAACGGCTGGTGCGTCATACAGATGCACGTCTGGTGATCATGGGTATCACTGGTAAGAATAAAATTGAGCAAATGATCTTCGGTAGTAATACGCTTAAAATGGTGGAACGGAATGTTTGTCCGGTCCTGATTGTTCCACCTGCCGTTCGTTTTTCAGAAGTAAAAAATATTGCGTTTACTTACGATTATAAAGATGTGGAGACAGACCTGCCATTGATCCCCATCAAGAATATATTGAAACTTTGCCGGGCCAATTTACATATCGTAAATATAAACAGTGAGCATTACGTTTCATTAACAGAAGAATATCTGAACAAACGTGAACGCTTATTGGAAATGTTTAAAGAATTTAATCCTGAGTTTTATTTTATTGGCACTTATAAAGTGGAAGATACCATTCTTCAATTTGTGCAGGATAAAAACATCGATATACTTATTACCATTCCGAGGCGTCATTCATTGCTTGACAGTATCTTCAGGGGAAGTACTACAAAGAGACTGGCTTTTGAAAGTTCCATACCTATCCTGGCAGCGCATGAATAACCTGTAAATAGAATTTCTCTTGCATGAAGAATATTAAACTCATAGAAGTGCCATCGGAAGTAGGAGCAGGGACCAGGGGCGCCAGTTTGGGAATAGACGCTATTAAAATCGCAGCCCTGGACTTTATGAGCAATTTCTTTATTCATTTCCCATCTGAAAAAATACCACATGAAAATAAATTGCTCTTCGAACCCATAGAATCGCCATACGCCAAGCGTATCAAAGGTGTTGTGGCTATGAATGAGAAAGTGAGCAAAGCTGTTGCTGATGCGATCAAGACCAATTTCTTTCCGGTTGTCCTAAGCGGTGACCATAGCAATGCCAGCGGCACCATAGCTGGTATTAAAATAGCAAAGTCTCATAACAAACTGGGGGTCATCTGGATTGATGCCCATGCCGACCTCCATACACCTTATACCACGCCCTCCGGCAACATGCATGGCATGCCACTGGCTGCCGCTATCGGAGAAGATAATAAAGAATCCTCAGTGCATGATGTCGATCCCGATACGGCTAAATGCTGGAATCAGTTGAAAAATATTGGCAAGATTTCACCTAAGGTCTTACCTGAAGATGTTGTTTTGGTCTCATTGAGGGATTACGAAAAAGAAGAAAAATATTTGATCGACAAATATGGCATTAAGGTCATAACTACCAAGGAAGTACGCAATAAAGGTGTAGAACAGGTGATCCGGCAGATGACCCGCTATTTAAGCGACTGTTCTGATATTTATGTTTCTTTTGATGTTGATAGTCTGGATCCTGCCATTAGTAAAGGAACGGGTACCCCTGTTAGTAATGGTCTGAGGGAAAGAGAAGCCGAAGACCTGGTGAGTAAACTCATGCAAAACCGGAAAGTGTGCTGCCTGGAAATAACAGAAGTGAACCCTACGCTGGATAAAGAGAATCTGATGGCTGAAATTGCATTCAATATTTTGCAACGCAGCGTGAATGTACTCTTAATGAGTTAATTCCTCAATACTTGTTGCAGACAGATGAAGCAATTCCATAGCCAGTTGTTTCAATTCGTTGAATGAGGAGGGTTTGATGTAATATTCAAGATGTTCATTTTTTGTGAACTGTGAAAGTGCAGCAGAGCAGGAAGTGCTCAGGATTACTTTTTTTATTTTCCTATAGCGTTCACTGGCGTTTAGCAGCTGCATTAAGTGCCAGCCATTGTGGCCTGGTAAATGATAATCCAGTACAATAAGGTTGGGTAATTTATGTTCGGGTCTTTGTTGCAAATAATCCAAAGCGTCTTTTCCACTGGACACGATATCAAGAGAGCAATGGTTGTCCGTGCTATCAAAAGCCATCTGCAGTAATATCTGGTCTTCATGATCATCATCAACAAATAAAATGCGCGGCGTTTGAAGATGATATGTCTGTTCTGGATGTAACGTTCTCATACAGGCTAAATGGTTAGGCGGTTAACATTTAGGTTATTGTCTGGAATATTGATTTTCTTTTAAAAATGGGAGCCCGCATAGAAATACAGGCCACCCTTAATGACAAATAGTACGTTTCAAACGTACATTTAATTTAACCGTTCAGGCAATCGATTCTTATCAATTTTTCGTATTTTTTTATCAATTTATGGTAGTATTTTATCAAATATGGAAAACTTGAATTGAAAAAATTGGTGCATTAGTAATTACTTAAGATGTCTGACATTAAATCAACTGGAGTTCTGAGATGTCAATTTTAGAGAGATAGGGGTCCAGCAAATTGGTATTTTCAAATGCTCTGAATTTGTGTACTTTCTTCGATTGTAGACTGTAAAGCACTTCTACATAAAAACCTTCAACCTGGTATAGGAAGATCAGGTAAAACATAAGTTGTCTTTTTCCTATAAGCACGCCAACATCTACCAATGCTTTGGCTTTCTGAAAGTCATCAAAAGTTTTAAACTCGCGCAATGTCATACAACAAGATAATAATTATAAGGGTTAATTGCAATACCACCTTGTCTTGTCCGTTTAGGGTACAAAGATTAAAATCTCATTAGAATTCTATACATATGAACATTTGTATGCATGAGTAACGGATACATGATTATTTTTATGCAAACATAAACGCTATTGCTATGGTACAAACCTTATCACCTGAAATAGATCAATTAGTAATCAATGAAATTCAAATCAGGAAGGCCAGGCTTTTATTAAGAGCTATTGATCACGAATTGAGACAACGGATCTTGCAGTTTATTCATCAGCAAGGCAAAACCTCTGTGACCAATATTTATTCAACTCTTAAACTCGAACAATCAGTAGCCTCGCAGCACCTGGCCATTTTGCGAAAGGCAGCCTGTGTGCATACGCTGAGGATTGGAAAGCAGATACACTATAGCGTTAACTATGAAAGGCTGCAGGAAATTCAAGATACCGTAAATGAATTTCTGAATAAATAGACCTTTCGAGCATCCATCCTTAAACGTATTTTGATCAGCCCTTTACCGGTACTGGTAAAGGGCTGATTTATTTATAATTTTCTTTCTCAAAGCCCTGATGATCAGCTATTCAAAACGGTAAGCATTGAATTTCATTTGCTTATATTTTTCTTTTGGCAAACTCTTTATCCTGAAAAAGGGCTTTTTTTGTGCCTGTATTTTCAATAATCTTCGAATTTTTTCGAAAAATATTTTTTTAAAGAAAAAAACTGTTATACCTTGTATAAACGAAACCTAACGAAAATTATTTAACCACTAAAAGAAACTCCTGCCCTTGAAAGTGTTCAAACTTTCCTTTATGGATCATTAATTCAAACAGACATAGATTCTTAGTAATAATCGCCATTTCAAAAGAAAGTGCATGGCCATGTCATGCCCCTTAAACAAAAAATAGTCATATGAAACATCGACTGCTCTTCTTTTGTGCAATGTTATTTATGATAGCAGTGCACGCACAAACCCGCCAGATAAAAGGGCGTGTATCAAATTCTGAGAACGGAGAAACGCTGAATGGTGTAAGTGTCAGGGTAAAAGGTAGCAACCAGGGTACTTCTACCGATGCCGAAGGACGATTTACAATCAATGTCCCTGATCATTCAGCCATCCTGATTTTTTCCTATGTTGGCTTTAAAGAGGAAGAAGTAGCCATCGGCAATAAGTCCGAAATTTCTATCAACTTAAGTGCTGACTCCAAAGCCTTGAACAATGTGGTGGTGATTGGTTATGGTACCCAAAAGAAACGCGCCGTTACAGGTTCAGTAGTTTCGGTTGGTTATGATGAGTTTAAGGACCGTTCATTTTCCAACGTGGCCCAATCGCTGGCGGGTACGGTTCCGGGCGTCAACATCACTTCCTCGCAGGGAGCTCCTGGTTTTGGTCCCACCATTAAAATACGGGGTACCAGTTCGATTACTGCCGGAACTACGCCATTGTATGTAGTAGATGGAATGGCATTGGAAAACTTCGATTTGAACCAGATCAATCCGCAGGATATTCAATCTGTTGAGATTTTGAAAGATGCAGCTTCTTCAGCCATCTATGGTTCCCGGGGCGCCAACGGAGTTATCATTATCACTACCAAATTAGGTAAGGCAGGTAAAACACAGGTAAATGTTACCTATGAGCAGGGAATCAGCAAAGTGACCCGCAAGGTGGAAATGATGGATGCGCAGGAGTGGATTCAATATTACATTGATGCCAGGAATAATGCATGGGTTTTATTGGATCCTGTTAACAATAAGCCTACTGATGATAATGCAAAACGGTCACTGGTATCTGGTGCGAAAAACTATATGATACCCGAAGATTTTCTGACAAATCCTGCACAGTTTGGGAAAGGCACAGACTGGCAGGATGTAATGTTCCGGACTGCACCTATGTCCAACGCCCAGGTATCGTTAAGTGGAGGAACAGATAAAACCAATTACCTCTTTTCAGTGGGCTACCTGGATCAAAAAGCTGTGCTGATGGAAAATTTTTATAAACGCCTTTCCTTGCGTACCAATATCAAGCAAAAAATATCCGAGCAGGTAACGGCGGGTTTGAACATTGCATTTACCGGGGCAAATGACCGTACCGACGGTACCACTGGTAAAAGTGATGCAATAAGCCTGGGATTGCAAAGTGATCCGATTTTCCCGGAGTACAATGAAAATGGGAATATTGGTTTTCTGGATCCTAATTCTACTTGGAAGCGTTTTCAAACCTTTGGTGTACAATTATGGAACCCGCATTCCTTAATTACCTATGCCGACAAATTAAACAAGACATATAATACACTGGGAAATGCTTACCTGGAGTTCAAGCCTGTTAAGGATCTTACCTTGCGTGCCAGCGGTAACGGAAACCTGACCAATACGAATTATAACTGGTATTGGGAGGCCGGCCAGGGCTTCGGTTATTCGAGTGTGTTACCTGCTCAGGCGTCTGCACGAACTACTTCAAATCTAAACTGGCAATCAGAATTTACAGGTACTTACAATAAATCATTTGGTGAGCATACGTTGGGTGTTGTCGCCGGATATAGCACGCAAAAGAACAGGTATGAAGTTACCGGTATAAATGCGACCGATTTTCCGAACGACCTGGTTCGAACCATTAATGCTGCAGGTACCATTACCAAACCTGCCAACTCAAACTTTGCCGAAGAGTGGTCATTGCTTTCCATGTTAGGTAGGGTGAGTTATGGATTTAAAAACAAATATTTTATGAATGCTACGCTGCGTCGGGATGGTAGTTCAAGATTTGGTGCCGATTCCAAGTGGGGCACTTTCCCTTCCGTATCTGCTGCATGGTTGGTTTCCGATGAAAACTTCATGCGCAATATAGCAGCCATCAATACGATGAAGCTTCGCGTGAGCTATGGACAAACAGGTAACAACCTTATCCCCAATTATGGTTCTATTTCTTTACTGGGTACATCCCGTTATGTGAATGGCACTTCAGTTGTTAATGGTTTGCGTACCATATCTATCTCCAATCCCAATTTGAAATGGGAAAAAACAAGCCAGTTCAATATAGGCGCCGATCTGGCTTTATTAAAAAACCGGATCAATATCACCATAGATGCCTATAAGTCGGTAACCAAAGATATGCTGCTGAACGTACCTGTACCTGCTTATACTGGTTTTACAACACAATTGACCAATATAGGCAGCATGGAAAACAAGGGGATTGAATTCGGCCTGTCCTCAAAAAAGATTCAATGCGGGGCATTTACCTGGAGTAGCGATTTTAATATAGCACTGAACAGGAAT
>CBKWHA010000155.1:0-13033 GCA_966674115.1 uncultured Chitinophagaceae bacterium | reverse complement strand
CACCACAGGTGATTTAGGGATTTTTCACGGTTTAATTGGGCGTCATTCTTAATCAGCCTCCTGCGATTAAAGAAGGTTGAAGGTGCAGTTGGAGATTAAGAATGACAAGAACTTGATCACCGGACATGGCAATACAGATAAAAGAACGGTAGGTATTACCGTTTATTATCTGCAATTACATAAACAACAAAAAGAGCCCTTTTGGCAGTGCATCATTTTATCATTTATACCCTTATCAACAGTGGTATCAGAGTGCTATTTGCTTCTGGGTCATCATCTTACGCAGATTGATGAGACCATACCGCATACGTCCCAAAGCCGTATTGATACTGCAGTTGGTTACATAGGCGATCTGTTTGAAGCTCATATCAGCATAATGACGCAGGATAATCACTTCACGCTGATCCTCAGGAAGCATGTCCAGCATATCTCTTACACGGTTGTGACTTTGCTTCTTGATCATTTTATCTTCAGCGCTTTCTTCGGTAAAATTGAGTACCTCAAAAATATCCTGGTCCTCGCTGTTTTTAATGGTTGGTGTACGCTTCACTTTGCGGAAATGATCTACACAAAGGTTATGCGCAATTCGCATCGCCCATGGTAAAAACTTTCCTTCTTCCGTATATCTGCCGCTACGCATCGTGTCAATAATGCGTATAAAAGCATCCTGGAAGATGTCTTCAGCAAGGTACTGGTCTTTAACCAAGAAAAGGATGGAAGTATAAATTTTATCCTTATGACGCAATATCAGCGTTTCTAACGCGTTTATATTGCCTGACACAAAAGAGTTTACGAGTTCGTGATCGTTCAGTGATTTTAAAGATGGCATATTACTCCTAATCGTTTAGGTAATTTTCAGATGCGGATTATGTTTAAAATTCGGAGTAAAATTGAACGATAAGCTACCTTTTTTTACGGATTAGAATAATTATTAAGCGTAAAAGTAAAATGCTTTTTTAAATTTTACAAGCTCTTTTTCAGCCCATCTTTATTTTCTTTTCTAAAAATACTGTTAATCATCTAAGCCTGTAAATAACTTGCTGATGATGAAAGCGTTGAAAATTTGAATTTTTAACCCTTCATTCGTTTGCCCCACTTTTACATTTACTTTGATTACTATATAAAAATCGGACCACCCCTTTTGGCATTAACTTTTCTTCATTTGCTCCCCGAACTTATGCAGTTATTCATTGTTTATTAGTTATCCCAACCAATTCTTATTCTCGTATTTTTGCTAAGTTTTTTATCATGAAAGAAGCGGCAGTAAAAAAAATGGTGGCAGGTAGTTTGCATAAAAGCGAACCAATCTTTATTAAAGGGGCCCGTGTACATAACCTAAAGAATATTGATGTTGTTTTTCCCCGCAACCAGTTGATCGTAGTTACCGGTGTATCCGGATCCGGGAAATCTCCACGTACTATAGATACCTTGGATGCAGAAGGTCAAAGACGGTACGCAGAAAGTCTGAGCGCGTATGTGCGCCAGTTTCTCAACCGTATGGACAAGCCAGACGTGGACTATATTAAAGGACTGGCACCGGCCATTGCCATTGAGCAGAAAGTAATTACCCGCACGCCCCGCAGTACTGTGGGCAGCATGACCGAGATTTACGACTACCTCCGCCTGCTGTTTGCAAGGATTGGTAAAACGGTTTCTCCTGTTTCAGGCCGGGTTGTGAAAAAGGATGATGTTAAGGATGTTATTGATAGTATCAAGGCCTTAAAAGAAGGGAGCAAAGTTTATATTCTGACCGCTTTCAAGCAACACCGTAACAGGGACATCAAAGAGGAGCTGAATATCTTAATGCAGAAGGGGTTTTCCCGGATTTATGTTTCTGCTCTCTCCGTTTCCCAGCAGGAAGCGCCAGTGGCAGAGAGTGCGGTGTACCGGATTGAGGATCTGTTGGAGGAAAACAATGCTGATTTCCAGAAGACTTTTCAGTTTCCTGCTAATGTTTATGTACTGATTGACCGCATTGTAGCCAAAGAATTTGATGAAGATGACGAGCACCGTCTGGCAGATTCGGTGGGAACCGCTTTTTATGAGGGCGAGGGTGATGTGTACGTTGAAGTAGATGGAGAACGGCTCATTCATTTTAATAACCGCTTCGAACTGGATGGGATGGTGTTTGAAGAACCATCTCCCAACCTGTTTTCTTTTAACAATCCATATGGAGCCTGTCCGGTATGCGAAGGCTTTTCCCAGGTTTTGGGCATTGATGAAGACCTGGTGATACCAGATAAAAGATTGAGTGTTTATGAAGGTGCTGTTGCGCCCTGGAAAGGGGAGAAGCTAGGCAAATGGAAGGACAATTTTGTAAAGGCTGCCCGGCACTTTGACTTTCCGGTGCATAAACCTATAGCCGACCTGACCAGTGAGCAGTACCGTGTTTTATGGGAGGGTAACCATCATGTGTATGGCATTAATGACTTTTTTAAAGAAGTAGAACAAAACCTGTATAAGGTTCAATACCGTGTGCTCTTAAGCCGGTACCGTGGCCGGACCACTTGCCAGGAATGTAAAGGTTACCGTTTACGCAAGGAAGCATTATATGTAAAGGTGCATGGCAGGCAAATTGGCGAACTGAGTGAGATGCCAGTGAAAGATCTAACTGTCTGGTTTGACGAGGCTGTCCGTTATTTTTCTGACTATGAATCTACGGTAGCCAAGCGCATCGTAATTGAGATCAAGCACCGCCTCAATACCTTATTGAATGTCGGTCTGGGTTATCTAACCCTCAACCGCCTGGCCAACACATTAAGTGGCGGGGAAAGCCAGCGTATTCAGCTTACCCGTAGTCTGGGTAGTAATTTGACCAATTCTTTATATATCCTTGACGAGCCATCCATAGGCCTCCATTCCCGCGATACACAAAACCTTATCAGGGTTTTAAAAGAACTGCGTGACCTGGGCAATACCGTCGTTGTGGTAGAACATGATGAAATGATGATGCGGGAGGCTGATTATATAATAGATATGGGTCCGCTTGCCTCACACCTAGGCGGCGAGGTCATTGCGTCGGGTAATTATGATAACATCATTGAAAACCCGCAGAGTCTTACCGGGAAATATTTAAAAGGTGAGCTCTCCATTGAGGTTCCCAAAAAAGTTCGCAAGTGGAGCCAATCTATAAAGGTAGAAGGTGCCCGACAGCATAACCTGAAAGACATCACCGTTGAATTTCCTTTGAATGTCTTGTGCGTGGTAAGTGGCGTTAGTGGAAGCGGGAAGACCACACTGATCAAGCATATATTATATCCGGCACTCAAAAAGCATTTAGGGGAGCCCGGCGAGAAAGTTGGTTTCCACAGGGCAATGACTGGCGATCTGGATGCCATTACCCAGGTGGAAATGGTGGACCAGAATCCTATAGGAAAGTCTTCGCGTAGCAACCCCGTAACTTATATTAAAGCTTGGGACCATGTTCGTGATCTTTACGCCTCGCAGCCCCTCAGTAAGATCAGAGGCTTCCAGCCCAAGCATTTTTCGTTTAATGTAGACGGTGGCCGTTGCGATGCCTGTAAAGGCGAAGGTGAAAAGATTGTTGAAATGCAGTTTCTGGCCGATGTGCATCTTACCTGCGAGGTTTGTCATGGGCATAAGTTCAAGGAAGAAGTGCTGGAGGTACATTACAAAGGAAAGAATGTGTTTGAAGTATTAGATATGAGTGTTGACGAAGCGCTGGAGTTTTTTGCAGAGCAGAAAGCGATATTCAATGCTATTAAACCTTTGAGTGAAGTAGGCCTGGGTTATGTAAAACTTGGACAATCTTCTGATACCTTATCTGGCGGTGAGGCCCAACGGGTGAAACTGGCTTCTTTCCTCGGCAAAGGGAAATCTGCCGGAAAGGTTTTATTCATCTTTGATGAGCCTACCACCGGGCTTCACTTTCATGATATCAAAAAACTCCTGACCTCTTTTAATGCCCTGATCGACCAGGGACATTCCATTCTAGTGATTGAACATAATACAGATGTTATAAAAAGTGCCGATTGGGTGATAGACCTTGGTCCGGAAGCCGGTGCAGATGGCGGTAATCTTGTGTATGCCGGCAAGCCGGAGGGGATGAAGAAGGTGAAGGATAGTTATACGGGGAAGTTTTTATAAATAGTTATGAGTGATGAGTGATGGGTTACGAAAATCGGGATGGGAATGTCCTGGAAGTCCCGTAACATTCTTAGAGCGTTTGGCTTATTGAAGTTACATACATTTAAAGGGATCGGCAGGGTTGTTCTTTTTCCTTTGATTTTCTTTAGCAATGTCATAACAGAATGAAAGGGATCTTGCAGTTATCCTGCTGATTGTTGTTTTAATTGTGGTGCCTCTGTTTGATTCAGGAGCCTTTGCCGATTTGCTTGTACCGGGCTGAATATTGTTGAACACGACTTCCTTAGTTTCCCAGAGGTCACCGTTTTCTTTGATGTAATCAACTTTCACTACGGCTTCATCGATAATACTTTCTGTGTTGTTTGTTATCGTGATTTCCAGGTCACTAATGCCACCAAAGAAACCTACTTTAAAATCGCTGGCCTTGTGTTTAATATATTGTCTCCAGTTGTTTCTATATTCCCTGTTGATAATCTCCTGAGCATTTTCCAGAGCCTGTCTTTGCCTTTCTTTTTCCTCCAATTCTTGTAAACGGGTTTTAGGCTTTGAAATGGAGACAGTGTCTTTTTGAGAAGATTGGTCAGACTTTTTGTTTCGATTGTTGACAAAAATGATAATTCCTAAAAAGATGATTGAAGCAACTGACAAGCCGATGACCCATGGCTTTCTATTGGATTGTCTTTTTCTAAACGGGGGTGGGGTAGATGGGAACAATCCCTTTAACTCTTCCACTTGTCCTGCAGGCGTCCAGTCTTCCAGGGTATTGAACCAAATGAGTGTCTGGGACGAGATGTTTTGCTGTTTCAACTCGTCTATGTCGTAGGGGCCGTGTTGCGTCTTGCCATCATGCAGGTAAAATTTCTTCATAATAGTTTCATCAAGATGCAGGGAGGAATGAAGTTGATGAAAGTTGGATAAAACAGAAATGCCGCATTTGCGGCATTTCTGTTTTATTTCTTATGGGAAGATGCCCAGTTCTACATATGCGTTAGCCACTTTGTTAATGGCTACAACAAAAGCTGCCGTACGCATGTCCGGAATATCGGGGTTGCGTTTCCACTCATTCATTATTTCGTGGGTAGCATCTATCATGGTTTCTTCGAGACCACTGTATACCAGGTCTACTTCGCTGGCGCCATGTAAGATAAACTGCCTTTCATGTTCTACTACGCGCTTTCCTGTCAGTTCTTCCATCTGGCCAAGAATGTGAGCGTTCATGTTCTCATTGAAACGTTTTTCCATACGTCCATAACGGACATGGCTGAGGTTTTTCAGCCACTCAAAATAGGAAACGGTAACGCCACCTGCATTCAGATAAATATCCGGAACCACAAGGGTTCCTTTTTCTATGAAGATCTCATCAGCTTCCGGAGTAAGCGGGCCATTGGCTGCTTCGCCAATAATTTTAGCTTTTATCCTTGGGGCATTGTCACCATTAATCACATTTTCCAAAGCCGCAGGAACCAGGATGTCGCAATCGTATTCCAATGCATCGGTGTTTTTGTCGAAGTTGTTGGCTTTAGGAAAGTTGAGGATAGAGCCGGTGGTCTTTCTGTGTTCAAAAACCTCGTCAACATGAAGACCTTCGTCATTGTAAATAGCGCCTTCGTATTCCGACAAGGCAATTATTTTGGCGCCGGCATCCTGGAAGAACTTTGCCGTATGATAGCCAACATTTCCCAAACCCTGAACAATCACTCTTTTGCCTATAACGCCAGTTGTCAACCCCAGTTTATCCATTACATCATGCATATTGCATACTTCACGCAATCCATAAAAAACACCAAGGCCAGTGGCCTCTCTGCGTCCACGAACACCGCCCTGAGTAACAGGTTTACCTGTTACACATCCGGCAGCATCTATTTCACCTGGCCGTAAACTTTGGTAAGTGTCTACAATCCATGCCATTTCGCGTTCACCTGTTCCATAGTCTGGTGCCGGCACATCTGTACCAGGGCCGATAAAGTTTTTCTTAATAAGTTCGGCGGTATAACGGCGCGTGATCTTTTCCAATTCATAGGGTGAGTGATTCTTTGGATTGATCTTTATGCCACCTTTAGCTCCGCCGAAGGGTACGTTCACTATAGCACACTTGTAGGTCATCAATGAAGCTAATGCCATTACTTCATCCTGGTTGACTTCTGCCGCAAAGCGGATACCTCCTTTACAAGGTGTTTTATGCTGAGAATGTTGTACTCGGTATGCTTCGATAACTTCTATACGTCCGTCATCCATGCGAACGGGAAACTTCATCCTGTAAACAGCATTGCAAGCTTTGATTTGTTTTAGAATGCCCGTATCCCATTTTGTGAATTTAGCTGCTTTATCAAAGCTCTGGTTAACGCTTTGAGTAAAGTTGAACTCTCGTGTATGTATCATGTGCAATCGATTTCAATTCTTAAATTTTTATAGTTCTTTTTCCAATTTTGAAATCTTCCTGTCGATGCGAATAAGATAAATAATAATGCCAGCAAATATGGTCAGGATCACAGCCACCACAACGTAAATTTTTCCATTGCTGCGGAAGGTATCAGCCATTTCCACATTTTGATTTTGGGCAAATGCAAACAAGTTCAGGAGCAGAAGAAAGAGGGTAGAGATCAGTTTATGCTTCATGAATAGGTGTATTTTTTTCTTTTAAAAAAGTTTCAGACAGGTGTTCTTTTTCTTTTAAGATATTCATTCTCACTTTTAAATTAACAATCCATGCCCCTAGTAGTGTCCAACCAATTACAGCGGGATAAAACACTAATCTCATCCTGCTGTCTATATCATTATAATTTAAAGCCGGATTACCTTCTCCACCCGGGTGTAAACTAGGCATTAAGCGAGGCAGTATCCAGATAGAAGGGAATAAAAAGGCAAAAGCAAAGATGTTGTATACCGCACTGATCCTGGCTTTTTTATCTATATCTGAAATAGAATCACGCAATACGAGGTAGGCAAAGTAGATCAGCAAGGCAATAGCAGCGCCAATAAGCTTGGGTTCTTTGGCGATGGCACTAAAGGATGCTACGGCAGGATTGTTAGGATCTGCCCAGGTAAATGACATCCAAATAATACCCGTGGCATAACCGAGCAGGCCAAAGACGATTCCTACTACTGCATACTGCCGTGAAATGATATCATACTTCAGGTCGTGCTTATTGAGGTATTTTATAGCATTGATGACAGAAATGGTGAATAAAATCATCATTGCAAACCACATACATACGTGGAAGTACAGGTTGCGGATGGTTTCATTTAAGATCATTACACGGGGAACAGGAAGTAAGAGACCTCCTATTATTGTATAAGTTAACAAGACAATGCAGAGTATTTTCCACCACCATTTCTTCATAAGCTCAGATTAATATGAAAATATAATTGATTAATAAAACTCCGGAGTTATTTAGCGCAAAGTTGAGCAAATTTAGGAAGATAGGGGTTTATAGTTTATGGTTTATGTAAACCATAAACCAGTCAGTCTTTCCAAAGAAAAGGGAAAAGGATGATGGCAAGGATGATAACAAATAAATCAATTGTCGCTAATAACAGGACGGTAGTTAAAATTTCAGGGTTGGATTTAGAGAAAAAAGAGTTGGAGACCTGCATCAGCATCAGCAATTGAGGAATGATGAGCGGGAAACCAAGAATAGCCATGATGGCTGCACTTTGTTGAGCCTTGGCTGCAATGGCCGCCAGAAAACTGAATACCAGGCTCAGGCCCCATCCTCCCAGAATCACCAAACCAATAAATTGAGCCATTTTCTGCACCGGATTGCCCAGGAACAACATAAACAAGCCAAGGCTGAGTGCACTCATTAGAATCATTAACAATGAATTGAACAACAGCTTTGCCAATACAAAGTTCTGAGGACTTGACAATGACTGAAAATATAACATGCGGCCACGGCTCTCCTGTAAGAAGCTCTTAGCAACAGCATTGATACATATAAATAATTGTATCACCCAAAACAACCCATTCCAAACCCGGCTTTCTGGTTCGTCCATTGCCATGTACAAAACAAAAATAGTTGCGCCTATATATAAGAGGATGCCATAGAAGGTATACTGCTGGCGGATTTCGAGCAGGAGGTCTTTTTTAAAGAGCGCCCAGATCTGTGTAAGGGAATTCATCAATAACTAAAGATTTTAATCAATTTTTCCATCCAGTAAATAGCACCTGCGGCAACGTGGTTCGTATACATCTTTTTCTCCAAGCATAATTTTTTCCTGGTGTGAGATCTTTCTATACGAATAGTTGGCAATATGACCACATTGCACACAAATAGCATGTAGTTTGGTTACATAATCGGCCTTAGCCATCAGGCATGGCATTGGGCCAAAAGGTTTACCCTGATAATCCATGTCCAGCCCGGCAACAATTACCCTTATACCCCGAAAAGCCAACTCGTCACAAACATCTACTATATGATCATCAAAGAACTGGGCTTCGTCCAGAGCCACAACGTCTGCGTCAAGGCCAAGTTCTAGAATTTGCCGGGAATGGTCAATAGGTGTAGAGATGATGGAGTTGGTATCATGCGACACAATTTTGACTTCATCGAACCGCATGTCCATTGAAGGCTTAAAAATTTTCACTTTCAGATTAGCGATCATCGCCCGTTTCAGACGACGGATAAGCTCTTCAGTTTTTCCTGAGAACATAGAGCCACAGATCACTTCGATCCATCCACGGCGTTCCCCTTTTATATTCGGTTCGATAAACATTTGCTAAAATCTAAGCAGACATTGAAGCATTTTCCAAGATACGTTTGTAATTTTATTTTCGTTTTACAATGAAAAACAATTACTTAACCATTCCGGTAGCGGCCAAAAGTACCATAAACAAATGGAACGTGTAAAGGTATTAATAGATAAACTTGTTCAGCAGCAACAGAGAAATGAAGGTGTAGAAGCCATGTTGATCACTACTCAGTTGCTGCAAAATGAATTATTGCTCCTTCAAAGGAATAATATACCACCTGTATCTTCAAAAGTGGCAGTGGTAATGCCGTCAAGTACAAGTCCGGTTATCCAAAGAGAGCCGAAAACGGAAATAACCTCTACCTATAAAACTGAAGAGCTTGCACCCATAGAGGAGAAAACAGAGCCAATTGCAGCAAAGCCACAGGTGACTGAAGAACCAGAACCGTTAGAAGAGGTGCCTGCAGTTGTTATGATTCCTGAAATTCCGGAACATGAAGCCTACCTGCCACCGAAACAAAAGGCTCAGGAATCTTTGGCCCAGGAAACTATGCCAGAGCCTGAAAAGGTAGTTCATCCATTTGTTGTTGATAATCATTTTGATGCTGCAGAGGAGGCGCCTACACTAACGCAATACCAACCATCCAAGAAAGATATAAAGCTTCAAAAGGAAATCAATGATCTGATTGGCGAATCAAAAGAAACACTGAATGACAAACTGAAGGAGCATAAAAAAGAGCTGGCACATATATTAAAAGAAACACCCATTAAAGACCTCAGGAAGGCTATTGGCGTAAATGACAGGTTTGTATTTGTGAATGAATTGTTCCGGGGGGATGAAACCATGTATGAGCGCAGCATTAAAACTATTAATGGTTTTCACATCTTGCAGGAAGCTGAATATTGGATCAACAGGGAACTGAAAGTGAAATTAGGCTGGGATGATTATAAAGATTCTGTACAACATTTTTATCACTTGGTAAGAAGACGTTTTTCCTGAATCGATTGCAGGATACGTTCCGTAGCTCCTTTATTTTCTTTGACATAGCTTGCTGCTGCCTGCGAGGCAGTAGCAAGGTCTGTTTTATAGTTTAGTAAAACAGAAATTTGTTGCTTTAATCCATTAGCGTCTGACACACTGAATGCTCCTCCTGAAGCAATGAGTTCCTTTGCTTCGCGGAACTTTTTATAATGAGGACCAAAAATTACAGGCTTTCCATACACAGCAGCTTCCAGAATGTTATGGAGACCGGTTTTAAAACCTCCGCCAACATAAGCTATAGTAGCGTATTTATACAACCTTGATAACATGCCAATGTTGTCAATAATCAGCGTCTGGTAATCTGCCTCGTTAGTTTTTTCCTGTGCCAGCCTGGAATAACGTACTGGCGTAGGGAATCTTTTAATTATATTATTAATATGGTTTTCGTTGATTTCATGCGGTGCTATTATGAATTTCAAACCGGGGTGCTGCGTTGTAAGGTTTGCAATTACTTCTTCATCTTCGGGCCAGGTGCTGCCTGCAACCAATACATTTCCCTCTCCTGCAAATCTTTCTACTAGAGTAATATCTGAAAAGTTTTCTTTTATTGCTGCTACCCGGTCAAAACGAGTGTCTCCGCTTATGCTGCAATGTGTAACACCATTCAACTGCAGGATGTTAAGTGAGTCGCTGTCCTGCACAAAGATCCATTTGAAAAAGTGCAGCATCTTTTTATAAAATCTTCCATACCATTTAAAAAAAGCCTGGTTTTTGCGGAAGATTGAAGATATTAACAGGAGCGGAATGTTTTGATTATTAATTGCCTTAAGATGGTGGTACCAAAACTCATATTTTACAAATATGACAAGCTTTGGGTTGATTGTATTTATAAAGCGTTCAGCATTTCTATGGGTGTCGGCTGGTAAGTAAAATTTATAATCGGCCAGTGCATATTTGCGGGCTGCATTGAAACCAGAAGGAGAGAAGAAGGTAACCAAAATTTTATAAGCTGGATATATTTTTTTCAGTTGCTCTATGACTGGTTTGGCTTGTTCAAACTCACCGGTGGATGCACTATGGATCCAGATAATATGTTCATCAGACCTTAGTTGATCCTGTAACTCCTTCCATAGATCTTTACGGCCGGCCAGCCATTGCCTGGCTTTTTCATTGCGGAAGGATGCAATTTTAATAAAGAGCTGATACAAGAAAATGAAGGAGTTGTATATCCAGATCAAGTGCGTAGAAAATTTCAATTGCTGCAAAATTAATGTCAATCAATGAATGGGCAAGGGTGGTTTCAACCCTATTTTACTATTTTTGCGGCCGAATGAAATTTGGGATGATGAATTTCAAATTTCAAAATGCAAATCCCAAATAATAATGCGTTCTATTCAAATGGTAGATTTGAAGCAGCAGTATCAAAACATCAAGGAAGAAATTGATGCTGCTGTTTTAAAAGTTCTCGAAAGCAGTGCCTTCATCAACGGATCAGAAGTTCAAGAGTTTGCTGTTTCTTTAGCACAATATAATCATGTAAAACATGTAATTCCCTGTGCAAATGGTACCGATGCCCTTCAGATCGCTATGATGGCATTGGGACTAAAGCCTGGAGATGAGGTTATTACACCATCCTTTACTTTCATTGCAACTGCAGAAGTCATTGCCTTGCTAAATCTGAAGCCTGTTTTCGTTGATGTAGATGCAAAGACATTCTGTATAGATCCAAAAGAGATTGAAAAGGCCATTACTCCAAAGACAAAAGCCATCGTGCCTGTGCACCTTTACGGGCAGGCTGCACCTATGGAAGAAATCATGGAGATTGCCAGACGCCACAATTTATTTGTAATAGAGGATAATGCGCAGGCTATAGGGAGTGATTATACATTTTCAGATGGCAGCAAAAAGAAAACCGGTGCTATCGGGACCATTGGTACTACATCATTTTTTCCTTCAAAAAACCTTGGCTGTTATGGAGATGGCGGTGCCATCATGACCAATGATAGTGAATTGGCTGACCAGCTAAAAATGGTTGCCAATCATGGACAAAGCAAACGCTATTATCATGATATAGTGGGTTGTAACAGTCGTCTTGATACCATCCAGGCTGCTATATTAAATATAAAACTGAAGCATCTTGATAAATATATAGCAGCAAGAAGAAAAGTTGCGGATTACTATGATGCAGCTTTTGCTGGAAATGAAAAGATCATTACACCTTCCAGGGCTTCGTATAGTCATCATGTTTTCCATCAATATACATTGATACTTGAAGGTGTTGACAGAGATGGTTTACAACAGTTTCTTGCCAGCCGTAACATTCCTTCCATGATCTATTATCCTGTTCCTGCACACAGGCAGCAGATGTTCCATCAGTTTAATTCATTAAATATTAACCTGCCGGTTACAGATTGGCTGACGGAAAGAGTAATTTCGTTGCCAATTCATACGGAAATGCAGGAAGAACAGCTTAATTTCATAGTGAAAAGTGTTTTAAGTTTTATTAACCATTAAACCATAGAAACAAAATATGAGAATATCAGTGGTAGGTACAGGCTACGTGGGCCTGGTCACCGGTACATGTTTAGCGGAAACGGGTAATAAAGTTACCTGTGTGGACATTGACGAACGCAAGGTATCGATGCTGCA
The DNA here is from genome assembly GCA_966674115.1 of uncultured Chitinophagaceae bacterium. GTDB lineage: Bacteria > Bacteroidota > Bacteroidia > Chitinophagales > Chitinophagaceae > Flavisolibacter. The sequence continues at coordinate 606 of CBKWHA010000155.1, read as the reverse complement.
AGGCGGTAAAATCACTATCTACGAACCCGGCCTGGAGAAACTCTTTGAACGCAACTTAAAAGAAGAGCGCCTGCAGTTTACCACTTCTTTGGCAGAAGGCATTAAGGAAGCAGAAATCATCTTCCTGGCCCTGCCCACCCCACCCGGTGAAGACGGCTCTGCCGACCTCAAGTACGTACTGGGCGTAGCTGAGCATATCGGAAAACTCCTTCAGGACTATAAAGTTATTATCGATAAAAGCACCGTGCCGGTAGGCACCGCCGAAAAGGTACGTGCCGCCATTGCCCGCAATTACCAGGGCGAGTTTGACGTGGTCTCCAACCCTGAGTTCCTGCGCGAAGGCGTAGCCGTGGATGATTTTATGAAGCCAGACCGCATCGTGATCGGCACCACCTCCGAGCGGGCCCAAAAGCTGCTCACCGAGTTGTATGCCCCTTATGTACGGCAGGGCAACCCCATTTTGTTCATGGATGAGCGCAGCGCCGAGCTCACCAAATATGCCGCCAACTCCTTTCTGGCCACCAAGATCTCTTTTATGAATGAGGTGGCCCAGCTCTGTGAACGCCTGGGGGCCGACGTGGACATGGTGCGCAAGGGTATTGGCAG